>NZ_VRVG01000100.1:0-20425 GCF_008040085.1 Methylobacterium sp. WL7
TCCCGCTATCGGGGGGCGCAGGGGTTGAGCCCGGACTTCATCGCCAAGCTGGAGCAGCAATTCGGCTTCGACAAGCCGGCTCCGGAGCGCTTCGCCAAGATGCTCTGGGACTACGCCCGGTTCGATTTCGGCCGCAGCTACTTCCGCGACGTCACGGTCATCCAGCTGATCAAGGAGCGCCTGCCGGTCTCGATCTCGCTCGGGCTCTGGATGACCCTCCTCTCCTACGCGATCTCGATCCCGCTCGGCATCCGCAAGGCCGTCAAGGACGGCGAGCGGTTCGACCGCTGGACCTCCTTCGTGGTGATCATCGGCTACGCGATCCCGGGCTTCATGTTCGGGCTGATGCTGATCATCCTGTTCGCGGGCGGCTCGTTCTACCAATGGTTCCCATTGCGGGGCCTGACCAGCGAGGGCTGGGAGACCTTCTCCGCCTGGCACAAGTTCACCGACTACGCCTGGCACTTGGCGCTCCCGCTCACCGCCCTGGTGATCGGCGCCTTCGCGACCTCGACCCTGCTGACCAAGAACTCGTTTCTCGACGAGATCCGCAAGCAATACGTCCTGACCGCCCGGATGAAGGGCCTGTCCGAGCGGCGCGTGCTCTACGGCCACGTCTTCCGCAACGCCATGCTGATCGTGATCGCCGGCTTCCCGGGCGCGTTCATCTCGGCCTTCTTCACCGGCTCGCTGCTGATCGAGACGATCTTCTCCCTCGACGGCCTGGGCGAGTTGTCGTTCCGGGCGATCGTCGGCCGCGACTACCCGGTTGTGTTCGCGACCCTCTACATCTTCTCCCTGCTCGGGCTGGCGGTGAACCTGCTGTCCGACCTGATCTACGTCTGGATCGACCCGCGGATCGACTTTTCCGCGCGGGCGACGTGAGGGCCAAGATTGCGGCCAAGCTACCGGGGACATGGTTCCGCGTTCACAATTACGGTAGCACTGCCCGGGCCGTGCAACGCTGGATCGTGCGGCGATCGTCACCGGAGCAACCATGCGCCTCTCGACCCTTCTCGTCGGCCTCTGTCTCGGAACCGCGCTGCCCGGCGCGGTGCTGGCGCAGACGGCGCAGAAACCCGCTCCGGCCGCGGCGCCGGATCCGGCCCTGCTGAAGGTGGCCCGGGAGACGGTCGCGCAGATGCAGGGCGATCGCGCCGCCACGCTCAGCTCGATGGCCGCCCCGATGGTCGGCATGATGCAGCAGATCGGCATCAAGGAAGCCGACAAGGCGCAGGTGCTGGTGCAGGAGGTCGTGATGCCGACCCTGTCCGCCCACTACGACGAACTCCTCGACATCCAGGCCCGCGGCTTCGCCACGATCCTGGGCAAGGACGACCTGCAGGCGATCGCGGCCTTCTACGCCACGCCCACCGGCAAGCGCCTCGCGGCCGCCCAGCCGCAGCTCGCCCAGATCCAGCTGGCCGGCATGCAGCAATGGATGCAGGCGGTGGCGCCCGAGATGCAGGGCAAGATCGTTAAGGCGGTCCAGGACCACGGCTGGGGTCCGGGCGGGCAAGCCAAGCCGAAGTGATCGGCTGATCCGGTTCGGGTGACGGAGGCGCGGGCGGCCTACGGCGTTCCGCCGCCGCCCAGCACCCGCGCCACCGTGCTCCGCAGAGCCTGCGCGCTGCGATAGCCCACCGCCGCCGCGACCATGCCCGGCGGGCGGCCCTCGGCAGTCAGCGCGAGCGCCCGGATCACCCGGGCTCGCGCCCGCCAGTCGCCGAAGCTAAGCCCAGTCTCGGTGCGGAACCGCCGGGTCAGGGTGCGCCGGCTCGCCCCGGCGCGGTCGGCCCAGGCGTCGAGGTCCTCGGCCGCGGCGGGATCCTCGATCAGGCCGAGGCAGACCCGGCGCAGGCGGGCATCCCGCGGCAGCGGCAGGGTCAGCGGCGTCTCTGGGGCGCGGCCGATCTCGTCGAGCACCAGGGCGGCGAGGTGACCGCCGCGGCGCGCCTCGTCGTACAGGACCGGCTCGTCGCCGAGGGCCGTCAGGGCGGCGGCGAGCAACGGCGACACCAGGATCACCCGGCAGCGATCCGGGAAGGCCGCAACGGCAGCGGGGTCCAGATAGGCCGAGCACATCGCGACCGCACCGTGGGTCGCCACGGCGTGCGGCAGGCGCGGCGGGATCCACAGGGCATGGCCCTCCGGCACGACCCAGGTGCCATCCTCGGCCGAGGCCATCATCAGCCCGGCAGTGGCGTAGAGGAGCTGGGCGCGCGGGTGGAAGTGCCGGTCCAGCCGCATCCCGGCCGGATAGGTCTTGGGCATCACCGCGACCGCGCGCGGCACATCCTGATAGTCGGCGGCATCCGTGGAACGTCCGCGATGTCGCTGGCCGCTCGGAAAAAATGGCCCGTTCGCATCCATATCCGGCCCGACACCGCCATCGGGCCAGGGTATCAGGGGGCGATCCCGGAGGATACGCCGCGATGGATGCCGAAACCCTGTCCCGCCGCACGCTGCGCTTCGTCAACGTCGCGCACGCCCTCGACCACTACGTGCTGCTGATCTACCCGACCGCGGTGATCGCCATCGCGGCCCAGACCGGCCTGAGCTACGGCGAGCTGATCGGGCTGGCCACCGGCGCCTTCGTGGCGTTCGGGTTGTGCTCGCTGCCGATGGGCTGGCTGGCGGACCGGTTCGGCCGGCGCACCATGCTGGCGGTGTTCTTCCTCGGCTACGGCCTGTCCTGCCTCGGGGTGGCGAGCGCCACGTCGCCGCTGAGCTTCGCGCTCTGGCTGTGCGTGCTCGGCCTCGCCTCGGCGATCTACCACCCGGTCGGCTCGACCATGCTGGTCACCCATGCGCGCCGGCTCGGCCGCGACCTCGGGATCAACGGCGTCTGGGGCAATCTCGGCGCGGCCTCGGCCTCGGGCGTCACCGCGCTGCTGGGCGCCAGCGTCGGCTGGCGGGCCGCCTTCGTGGTCCCGGGCCTCGTCTGCCTCGCCTGCGGCGCCGCCTTCCTGGCGATGGTGCCGGGCGACGGCGAGGCCGGCGGCAAGAAGGCGGGGGGCGCGGCCGCGATCGCGGTGAGCCGACCCTGGGCGCTGATGGCGCTGTACGGGGTCGCGATCTTCGCGGGCGGGGTCACCTTCAACCTGACGACGATCAGCCTGCCCAAGGTGATCGACGAGGGCGTCGGCCAGGCGCTGCCGCTGACGCTGATCGGCTCGCTCGCCACCGTGGTCTTCCTGGTCGGCGCGCTGATGCAGCTCGCCATGGGCCGGCTGATCGACCGCTTCAGCCTGCCGTCCCTGTTCGTCACCCTCTCGGTGCTGCAGCCGGTGGGGCTGGGGATCGCGGCGCTGACCACCGGCCTGCCGCTGCTCGCCGGGCTGATGCTCGCCATGACGGCGATCTACGGCCAGGTGGTGATCAACGACGCGATGATCGCCCGCTACGTACCCCCGGCCTACCGGGCCCGGGCCTACAGCGTGCGCTACTTCGTCGGCTTCACGGCCAGCGGCTTCGTGGTCCCGGCGATCGCGGTGCTGCACGACCGGGGCGGCTTCGCGCTGGTGCTCGGCATCGCGGCCACCTGCGGCGCGGTGATCTGGCTCGCGGCGATCGGCTTCCTGAAGCTGACGCAGGGCAAGCCGCGCCCCGCCCTGGCGGCGGCGGAGTAGGGGTGACGGTTTGCGAGCCCGGGCCGGCGCTGCTACGCGGCGGCGGTTCCGAGCCGCGAGCCCGCCCTTGACCACGCTTTCCCTCGTCATCCGGCCCGAGCGGCCGGAGGACGCCCCCGCGATCGATCGCCTCCAGGCCCGGGCCTTCGGTCCCGGACGGTTCGCCCGCACCGCCTATCGCCTGCGCGAGAAGGCGGCCGAACGGATCGACCTCGGCGTCACCGCCTCGGTCGGCAGCTTCCTGGTGGGCTCGGTGCGGATGGGGCCGGTGCGCGCCGGGTCTTCGCGCTTCGTCATGCTCGGTCCCCTGGCGGTAGACCCGAGTTTCGAGGGCCGCGGCATCGGCGGCACCCTGACCCGAGCGGCGATCGAGGCGGCGCGGCAGGCCGGCGAGGGTCTGGTGATCCTGGTGGGCGACGCGCCCTATTACAGCCGCTTCGGCTTCACCCCGGTGCCGCCGGGCCGCCTGACCCTGCCGGGCCCGGTGGACCCGGCCCGCCTCCTGTGGCTGGAACTGGCCGACGGTTTTCGCGAGGGCATATCGGGCGCCGTGGACGCGTTGCGCCCGGAAGATCCCCGGCCTTGACGTCGTCGCCGGTTCGCGCCGCGGTCACGCCCGCCGCAGCGCCAGGGCCGCGATCAGACCGGCGGTGAGCAGCGCCAGGGCCACGGGGGTCGCCGAAGTCGCGGGCCAGGCCGAGGCCGCCGCCGTGAACAAAGCCCCGAAGGTCATCTGGGTGAAGCCGTAGAGGCTGGATGCCGAGCCCGCCGCGTGCGGATCGACGTTCATCAGCCCGGCGACTGCGTTGGGACTGAGCAGGCCGACCCCGACCGCGTAGGCGAAGAGCGGCACGATCAGGGTGACGACCCCGAGCATCCCGGTCCGGTCGACCAGCAGCAGCGCCAGCGCCGCCACGATGCAGAGCAGGTTTCCGCTGCGGGCCGCCTTGCGGATCGGTACCCGCGTCGCGAGCCGGCTCGCCAGCACGGCGCCGCCGACCATGCCGAACACGACGATCAGGCAATCGAACCCGACCTCCTGCGAGGATCGCCCGAGCCGGTCCACCAGCAGGAACGGCGCCACCGCCAGGAACGCGTAGAGGCTGGTGCCGCCGCAGGCCCCCGCCACCAGATAGGCGCGGAACACCGGCACCTTCACCAGCCGCAGGTAACCCGCCAGGATCGGGACGAGCCCCGGCAGGGCCACCTTGTGCCGATTGGTCTCCGGCAGGGTGAACACCACCAGGGTGCCGAGCACCGCAACGATCCCGGCGAGCACCACGAACACGGCGCGCCAGCCGAAGGCCTCGTTCACCACCCCGCCGATCGCCGGGGCCAGGGCGGGGGTTAGGGTCATGGCGGTGGTGAGGATCGCGAGCTTCCGGGCCGCGTCCTCCCGGGTCGAGACGTCCCGCACCATGGCCCGGCCGATCACCAGGGAGCCGCAGGCCCCGAGCGATTGCAGCACCCGCGCCACCAGCAGCACGCCGATGCTCTGGGCCGGAATCGCCAGCAGCAGACCGGCGAGGTAGAGGCCGAGCCCGCCGATGAGGATCGGACGCCGTCCGAATCGGTCGGAGAGCGGCCCGTACAGCAGTTGGCCGCCTGCGAGCCCGATCAGGTAGACCGTGATGGTGAGTTGCGCGGCGGCATTCGTGATGCCGAGGTCTGCGGCGGCGGAGGCGAGCGCGGGCACGAAGATGTGCAGCGCCACCGTGCCGGTCATGGTCACGGCGACCAGCAGCGGCAGTGGCGCCCGGCGCGCTGCCGGTTCCGGACTTCGATCGGGCAAGCGGAATCCTTATCGGTGTCTGACCCGAGCGGAGATCGGGTCGCGGACGCCTCAAGGCAAAGGCCGGGCCTGAAGGCCCGGCCAGGTCGCCGCTAGTTCTTCGGCGTCGGCAGCGGTGCGTTCAGGTCCTTGGTCGGGCCGCCGACCTCCAGGTCCTTGGCCCGGTCCACCGCCTCGGGGTTGGCCTGGGCCGGCGGCTCCTTGGCGGCCGGGGCGGACGGCGCAGTCGGCTCGGCCGGGATCAGGCTCGACGGCGTGCCCTGCTGGTCGCCATCATGAGCACCGGCCGGCGGAGCCGGGGCGTTGCGGTCGCTCGATTCGCTCGGCGCCCGGGGGCTGCCGGCGGACTTCTCCTCGACCGGCTTGGCCGTGCTGGTGTCGGCGGGCTTGGCCGGGCTGTCCTTGCCCTCGGAGCCCTTGCCGGCCGCGGGCTTGGCGGCGGTGGGCTTCTCTTCGGAGGCGGGCGCAGGCGCGGGCTTGTCCTCGGGCTTGGCGGCGGCCGGTGCGGCCTCGGGCTTCGCCTCGGTCTTCTCGACGGCGGGCAGCGGCTTGGGGCTGTCGGCGTTGTTGCGCAGGTAGGCGATGACGTTGGCCCGATCCTGCGGCGACGCGATGCCGGCGAAGGCCATCTTGGTGCCCTTGGCGTAGGCCTTCGGGTTGGTGAGGAACGCGTCCAGGTCGTCGTAGGTCCAGGTGCCGCCCTTCTCCTTCAGGGCCGCCGAGTACTCGAAGCCGGCATGCCCCCCCTTCGGGCGCTCGACCACGCCGTACAGGTCCGGGCCGACCTTGTTCGGGCCGCCCTTCTCGAAGTTGTGGCAGGCATGGCAGGCCTTGGTGCCGGCCTCGCCCTTCTCGGCGTTGGCGCTGGCGAGCCGGACGGCGATCGGCTCGACCTTGGCCTCCGGCGCCGCCGCGGCGGTCTGCGGCTCCGGCTCGGGCAGGTCGTAGCCGGCTTTGCCGGCCGGCTTCGGATGGTAGATCAGCTCGGCGACGAAACCCGATCCGGCCGCGAACAATAAGGCGCCGAGGACGGCACCGAGAACTTTGTTCACCTCGAACGAGTTCATGCTCTTCTCTCGATCTGCCCATGCCCGTGACAGGCAGGCATGCCGGGACACAGGACCTTGGAAGATTTCAAGGGTGCTTAGCCGTTCCGGCACGATCTTGACAATGCCGGTGGGGGGATACGTTCCGTCGCGGGGCGAAACCGCCGTGCCAAATCGCCGAGCTTGTTACCCGGCGGCATCATTTTGCCGGATCGCGTGGCCCGATGCCCCCGGTCCCGCGAGGGACGACAACCCGGAGCAGGCCTGCTAAGCACCCGCGCTTCGCTGGCGGACGCCTCAGCCTCAGGTCCGAGCCCTTCATGTCCGATCCCCTCGTGCTGATCCCGGCCCGCCTCGCCGCGACGCGCCTGCCGAACAAGCCGCTGGCCGAGATCGCGGGCGAGGCGATGATCGTCCATGTCTGGCGGCGGGCCATGGAGGCCGGGATCGGCCCCGTGGTGGTGGCGACCGACACGGCCGAGATCGCCCACGCCGTCGAGGCGGCCGGCGGCATCGCGGTGATGACCCGGGCCGACCACCCGTCCGGCTCGGACCGCCTCGCCGAGGCATTGGAGAGCGTCGATCCGGCGGGGCACCATGACGTGGTGGTGAACGTGCAGGGCGACCTGCCGACCATCGACCCGGCGATCATCGGGGCCTCGATCGGCCCGCTCTCCGACCGCACGGTGGACATCGTCACGCTCTGCGCACCGATCACCGACCCGCACGAGGCGGAGAACCCCAACGTGGTCAAGCTCGTGGGCCATCAAGTCGGCCCGGGGCGGCTGCGGGCGCTCTACTTCACCCGCGCCCGCGCTCCCTGGGGCGACGGCCCGCTCTGGCACCATATCGGCCTCTACGCCTATCGCCGCTCCGCCCTGACCCGCTTCGTCGCCCTGCCCCCGGGCGAGCTGGAGACGCGGGAGAAGCTGGAGCAGCTGCGGGCGCTGGAAGCCGGCATGCGCATCGATGCCGTCATCGTCGACGATCTGCCGCTCGGCGTCGACACCCCCGCCGACCTGGAGCGCGCCCGCGCCCTCCTCCAGGCCCGCCGCCTGAACTGAACGCATGACCGATTCCCCGACAGCCATCGCCGACCGCACCATCGCCTACCAGGGCGAGCCCGGGGCCAACTCGCACATCATCTGTGCGCAGGCCTTCCCGGACTGGACGCCGCTGCCCTGCCCGACCTTCGAGGACGCCTTCGCGGCGGTCACGGAGGGGCGGGCCCAGCGGGCCATGATCCCGATCGAGAACTCCATCGCCGGCCGGGTGGCCGACATCCACCACCTGATCCCGACCTCGCCGCTGCACATCGTGGCCGAGCACTTCCTGCCGATCCACTTCCAGCTGATGGTCCTACCGGGCACGAAGCTGGAGGCGGTGCGGACCGTGCACAGCCATGTCCACGCGCTCGGCCAATGCCGGAGGATCGTCCGGCGCCTCGGCGTGAAGGCCGTGGTCGCCGGCGACACCGCGGGCGCGGCCCGCGAGGTCGCGGAGATCGGGGACCCGAGCCGGGCCGCCCTGGCACCCGCGCTCGCCGCCGAGGTCTACGGCCTCGACATCCTGGAGCGCGACGTCGAGGACGAGGCGCACAACACCACCCGGTTCGTGGTGTTCTCCCCCGATCCCGAGCCGGCCGCAGCCGGGGCCGGCCCGTGCGTGACGAGCTTCGTGTTCCGCGTCCGCAACATCCCGGCCGCGCTCTACAAGGCACTGGGCGGGTTTGCGACAAACGGCGTCAACATGTCGAAGCTCGAGAGCTACATGATGGACGGCGAGTTCACCGCCACGCAGTTCTACGCGGAGGTGGACGGCCACCCCGAGGATCCGGGCCTCGCCCGGGCGCTCGACGAGCTCGGCTATTTCTCCCGCGAATTGCGGGTGGTCGGCACCTACCCGGCCCACCCGTTCCGCGAGGCCGCGCGGCCGGCGGCGGAGTAGCGCTCAGGCTTCAGCTCTCGGCCGCGCTAATGAGGGCCGCCTCTATGAAGGCCGATCGGCTGAGGCCTTTCTCCTCGGCCGCTTCGTCGGTCAAGCGCAGAAGGCCTTTGTCGATCATGATGTTGACGCGCACCCGTTCGCCCGGGACGCGCCGCGGCGCGATGAGCTGGACCATCGCGCCGTCTAGATCTTCCGCAACGGTCGGATCTGCATGAAGCTCTGACAGCGTCCGGGAGGATGGGGGAGCCACTCCATCCGAGCCCAGCACGGCGAGATGCCCGGACAGCGCTTCGCGGGCAGCGTCGACGGCGGCTTCGAAACTCGGCCCTGCAGAAATGCAGCCTGGCACGTCCGGGAATGTGACACCCCACGCGGAGGTACCGATCGGTGGATGGATCAGAGCGATATAGGAGTTCATGACCATCAATCCTCGCCAAACGGGTCGTCCGATCACAGGCCCGCCGCCCGGAGGATCGATTTGACCGTCTTGGGATGCATATCCTTTGTTGGATGAGGGATCGTGATCTTGCCAGGTTTCAGCGGGTGCTTGAAATGCCGATGGCTCCCGGTGGTTGAATGCCAGATCCAACCATCCGCCTGGAGCATGCGGATCAGGTCCCGCGAATCCACGCCCAACATCCCGATGGGAATACGGATCGCCGATGAGCAAACCGTGCTTGCAATGTGGAACGCGTGTGTAATCCTGGCAAGTCCGCCCGATCAGGACGATGCAGCGTGATCACTCCCGCCGCAGCACCGTATCCGCGGCGAGATCCGACCAGAACCCCGGCCGAAAGTCCCGCTTGAGCGCCTCCGGATCGTAGATCGTCTCGACCCAGGTCAGGAAATCGATGCCCCTCGCCTCACCCTCCACCAGGTAACGGGCGAAGAACGCGTCGAGGATGCCGGTCTTGGCGAAGCGGAGATGGCCGTAGCGGGCCGAGAGTTGGCGCGCGGCCTCGGCCACCGGGCGGCCCTCGTGCAGGATCAGGTAGAGCGCCGAGGCGAGCCCGGCCCGGTCGGCGCCCGACTTGCAGTGCATCACCGCCGGGTACTGGATTCCGGCGAAGAAGGCCTTCGCGCGCAGCAGGGTTTCTCGGTCGGGCGCCTCGCGGGAGCGCAGGACGAACTCCACCAGGGTCAGCCCATGCCGCTCGCACGCCTCGCGCTGCAGCGGCCAGGAGCCGTGCTCGCGCCCGCCGCGCAGGGAGATGATCGTGCGCACGCCCTCCGCCCGGAAGCGCGCCAGCTGGTGAGGGCCGGGCTGGGCCGAGCGCCAGATCCGGCCCGTGCCGACCCGGTGGCGGTTGAGATAGGCCAGCCGGAACACGCCGTGATCGATCAGCAGCATGTTCGCCCAGGCTTTCAGCCGGTCGCCGGGGCCGGCGATCGGCCGCTCGAAGCGGGCGATCCGGGCCATGCGACGCGCGTAGCGCGTCTCGGGCTTGAGGAAGCGGTTGAACACGATGAGGCTGCCGCGGAGTCGGGAGCCGGCTCTAACAGCCCCCCGGAAGCCCGGCAATTCGCCCGTCGGACCGACCGATCAGGGCCTTTCGCCACCCATCGCCGGAAAGTTCCAGAAAAACGGCGTCGATCTTGCCTTCACTCCGCCCGGATCGGGATCGAACCTGGGCGGACCGCGCGGGTTATCCGCAGGTCGCAAGGGGGAAGGCCGGAAGCCCATGAGCACGCGCACCACGAGCATCCGCCGGGCTCGCGAGGCCGACCTCGGCAGCCTGTCGACGGTGTTCGATGCGTCGTGGCGCGAGGCCTATCGCGGCCTCATTCCCGGCGTGGCGCTCGAGCGGCTGATCGCCGGGCGCGACCGGGCCTGGTGGCGCAGCGCGCTACGCCGGGGCCGCCCGATCGCCCTGGTCGAGACCGGGGAGCGGGTGGTCGGCTACGCCGCCTACGGGCGCACCCGCAGCCGGGCGCTCGGCACGGAGGCCGAGATCGACGAACTCTACCTGATGCCGGAATACCAGGGCATCGGCCTCGGACGCCGCCTGTTCAAGGCGGTGCGCAACGATCTCGCCGATCATGGGCTGACCCAGCTCGGCGTCTGGAGCCTGGAGGAGAACGACCGGGCCGGTGCCTTCTACGAGGGTCTCGGGGGCCGGGCCGGGCCGCGGGTGATGGACCGGGTCGCGGGCGTCGCCCTGCCCAAGGTCGGATACCTGTTCAGCTAACGTTTCCTGGGACTCGTCGCCGGCCCCGCGCCGATACTGATTTGCATCGCCGGGCCAGGCATCTAAGAGGTCCGGGAAGCGGTGCAGGCCGCATCCCGGAAGCGATACGCCATGAACATCGACGCCATCCCGCTCGGCAAGAAGCCCCCGCACGACGTCAACGTCATCATCGAGGTGCCGCTCGGCGGCGAGCCGATCAAGTACGAGATGGACAAAGAGTCCGGGGCGCTGGTGGTCGACCGGTTCCTCTATACGCCGATGTTCTACCCCGGGAACTACGGCTTCATCCCCCACACCCTGTCGGGCGACGGCGATCCCTGCGACGTGCTCGTGGCCAACACCCGCGCGGTGCTGCCGGGCGCGATCATCAGCGCCCGCCCGGTCGGCGTGATGGTGATGCAGGACGAGGGCGGCGAGGACGAGAAGGTCATCGCGGTGCCCTCGCGCCACCTGACCAAGCGCTATGACCGGGTCGAGAACTACACCGACCTGCCCGACATCACGATCCAGCAGATCCAGCACTTCTTCGAGCACTACAAGGATCTGGAGCCCGGCAAGTGGGTGAAGTTCGTCCGCTGGGGCGACAAGGAAGAGGCCCACCGGCTGATCGAGGAAGCGATCGAGCGGGCGAAGAACAAGAAGTAAGTTTTTCCAGGCAGGCCGCTCCCACCCCGGAGCGGCCTGTCGCGCTCAGTCGTCGATGCGGCGCAGGCCGGCCTTGTAGCGTCGGGCGTTCTCGACGTAGCGCAGGGCCGCCTGCCGCAACCCCTCCACCGCCTCGGCGTCGAGGGTGCGCACGGCCTTGGCCGGGGCCCCGACGATCAGGCTGTTGTCCGGAAAGTCCTTGCCCTCGGTCACCAGCGCGTTGGCCCCGACGAGGCAGCCCCGGCCGATCCTGGCGCCGTTCAGCACCGTCGCACCCATGCCGATGAGGCTGCCGTCGCCGATCGTGCAGCCATGGACGATGGCGCCGTGGCCGACCGTGACGTCCGTGCCGATCGTCAGCGGGAAACCGGGATCGACGTGCATGATCACGCCCTCCTGCACGTTGGTGCGGTCGCCGATCCGGATCGGCTCGTTGTCGCCGCGCAAGGCCGCGCCGAACCAGATGCCGACATCGAGGCCGAGATGGACCCGGCCGACCACCTGGGCGTCCGGCGCGATCCAGACCCGGGCGGGATCGGCGAGTTCCGGAGCATGGTCGTCGAGGGCGTAGAGCGGCATGGTTGGCTTCCGTCGCGGGGCTGATGTCTCGGGAGCGACGCGGCCGACGATGGGCATCGCCTGTCGCCGGAATGGCACAGGTCCGGGTCGCCTGCCAGTGCTAGGCTCGCGCGGCAACCGGGGGCGAGGCGCGCGCTTGAAGCGGATCACGGCATCGATCGGGCTCGCCGGCCTGCTGCTCGCGCAATCCGCCGTGGCGGCGGACTGGCATGAGGGCGTCCGCAGGGGCGGCTTCCGGGCCACCTGCGAGGACCTCGCGACGCTCTGCTTCGCGGATGCCTGCGGGGGCGATCAGATCGATGCCGCCGAGACCTGCCGGGCGCGCTGCCCGAGCGCCGTGATCCTCAGCGTGGTGCCGGCCGCCTGCCGGATCCCGGGCGCCGAGCCCGGCCCGATCCTCCGACCGCGCGGCTGAGATGCCGGCAGGATCCGATCCGGGCGCGCCCCAGGATCGACAGTCATTCTCCAGAAAAAAACGCGGCCCTGCGGCAACGAAACGCGGAACCCGGCATTGATTGATCTAGATCAGTTCACCCGTCGCCACGACAACGCGGACCGTTCCTCGCCTCAACGCGAGACCGGAAGCAAACATCATGATTGAAGACGATCTCAACCCGCCGCATGTTGGCCTGAACGCGGATCCCATTCTGTACGGGGTCGCGGCCGGGTTGGCGGTCCTGTTTCCGCCGGTGCTTCTGCACGGGCAGGATCCGGCCGATCAAGCGGTAGCGTATGCCAGCGACGCGGATCCGGACACGCACGACGCGGATTGAACGACGCCGCGCGCGTCACGCCCGCGACGGTCCCTGACCATTAGGCGGCGAGGCGCCCGATCAGCAGCAACGTCGCCAGCACCGGAGCGGTCGCCGCAAGCCAGAGCGCGCCGGAATGGAGTGCGGGCGGTGCGGTGAAACGAAGGCTCTGCGACACGCCGGGGCGCAGGATCGCCCCACGCCCGAACCCGATCTGGACTGCCATGCGCCGCCTCCTCGATGCACGAGGAAGAGGGCCCGATCGCCCTCAAGGACGTCTGAATCACCGGCGGCGTTCGTAGAGTGTGGTGAATCCGGGCTTAAGCGTACCGATCCCGCCGAACCGACGCTCAGAGCGCCCGGTCGAACTTCAATTCGCCGTTCGGGCTCTTCAGCACGAGCTGGGAGCCGACCAAGTCCCACACAGCCGCGGTGCGCAGGGCGACGAAGAACGCCTGCTCGGTGGCCGCGAGACCCTTGTCGCAGCTCTTCTTGGTGAGGGCGAGCGGGCCCACTGCGAGGTGCTGATCCTTCAGCGGGAAGGCGGTCGCCGCGAAGGTGTTGCAACCGCCGTAGCCGCGAGCGCGGTACTGCTTGTCGATGATGAAGCTCGGGCGGTCGCCCCCGGTGAACGGCTTGCCGTTGAGGCTCACCGCGGTCCAGGTCGAATCGAGCGGGAAGATCTTCTCGCTCGCCTTGGTGCCCGGCACGTATTGCGGCTTCTTCTCCTCCTCGCCGCCGGGGCGGCGGTTGCCGCGGCCGAAGCCCGTGGGGGCGCCGCCGCCCATCTGGGCTTGGGCCTGCGTCGCTGCAGTCAGGTCCACGGCCATCACGGCACAGGCCAGGGTGGCGATCAGCACCGCTCTCATCGTTCTGCCCTCATCGTGCGCGCACGGCGCCAGTCCATCGTCCATCCGGGGGGACGCGACGCCCGCCCGACTCCCCCCTGAGTCGCACGGCGCGGTCGCCCCGAATCCATACAGCCCCGCGCATGCGACGGAATTTCAGCACAATTATGGTCGCGGCGCATCGCGCGGCGCCCGGAAACGATCGGCGACGGATATCGTTGTCGATCATCCCAAGGGGACCAACGACGGGTGGAGGACGACGTGGCAGGATCGGACGAGGGCGGGCAAGCCGGGGCGAGCACGCCGGCGATGAGCCCGGCGCAGTCGCGGGCGGCCCGGGGACTGCTCGGGTGGTCCGAGGCGGAACTGGCCGCCAAGGTCGGCCTCGACGAGCGGTTCGTGCGCGATTTCGAGAGTGGCTACGGCGACCCGCCGAGCGGGCAGATCGAAGCCCTGCGCAGCGCGCTCTGCACGGCGGGCGCGGTGTTCGACGACGTGCCGAATCCCGGTGTCCACCTGGCGGCCCAGGCCAAGGCCGACGAGGGCGTCCGGCTCGGCGCGCTCACCACGGAGAACGACCGGTAGCGCCTGCTTCGGACGGCGCCGCTCATGGCGCGTTCAGCCGCCGGGGCCGATAGTCGGAGGGCAAGACCTGCTCGCCGTCCCAGGAGCGATCCGTGACCGTTCACGCCAGCCCCACGATCCGCAACGGCGCCCCGGGCGCCTCCGCGACGGGGACACGCTGATGCGGGCCGATGCCTTCCTGGCCGCCTCCGACGCGCTTCCGGTGGCGGATCTCGCCACCCTGGTGGAGCGGGGCGGCCTCGTCGTGGTCGCGCCCCATCCCGACGACGAGAGCCTGGGCTGCGGCGGCCTGATCGCGGCGGCCCGCGCGGCGGGACGGCCGGTGCATCTCGTAGTCGTGAGCGACGGTTGCGGCTCGCACACCCATTCCCGCCTGTACCCGCCCGCGGCGCTGCGCACCCTGCGCGAGGCGGAGACGCGCCGGGCGGTGTCGATCCTCGGCCTCGCGGCAGAGGACGTGACCTTCCTGCGCCTGCCCGATGCGCATGTGCCGAGCGACGGCCCCGAGGCCGAAGCGGCCGCGCACGCGGTGGTGCAGGCCGCGGCCCGGTGCGGTGCCGGCGCGGTCTTCGTGACCTGGCGACACGATCCCCATTGCGACCACAAGGCAGCCGCCGCCATCGTCGGGCTGGCCCGGCGGCAGATGCCGGGCGTCGTGGTCTACGAATACCCCGTCTGGGGCTGGACCCTGCCGCCGGACACCGAGGTCGGCCCGGCACCGGAGGGCCAGCGCCTGGACGTCTCGGCACATCGCGAGACCAAGACCCGGGCGGTGGCCGCGCACGCGTCGCAGACCACCGACCTGATCTCGGACGACCCCCAGGGTTTCCGTCTCGAGCCCGCCATGATCGCGCGGCTCTGCGGCCCCTACGAGCGCTTCGTCAGGATCCCCGCATGAGCCGGCGAACCGAGACCCTCCCGGAAGATTACTTTGCCGGCATCTATGCCAGCGATCCGGATCCGTGGAAGTTCACGAGTTCGGCCTACGAACGGGACAAGTACGCCGCGACGCTGGCGGCACTGCCGAGGCCGCGCTACCGCGCCGCCTTCGAGCCGGCCTGCGCGATCGGGGTGTTCACCCGCGCCCTGTCCGAGCGCTGCGACCGGCTGCTCGCGGCCGATCCGGTCCTTGCCGCGGTCGAGGCGGCCCGCGCGCGCTGTGCCGACCGGCCGAGCGTGGAGATCCGCCAGGGCGCGCTCCCGGCGGACTGGCCGGAGGGCCGGTTCGACCTGATCGTGCTGGCCGAGTTCCTGTACTTCCTCGCCCCGTCCGATCTGGCTGAACTGGTCCGGCGCGCCGGCGACGCGATCGAGCCCGGCGGCGACCTGGTGCTGGTCCACTGGATCGGCGAGACCGACTATCCGCAATCGGGCGACGAGGCTGCCGAGAGCTTCATCGCGCAGGCAGCCCCGTTCGCGGGCCTGCTGCATCAGGCCCGGACCGACAAGTACCGGCTCGACGTGCTGCGCGCCGGAGACGCGGCGTGAGCACCACGGTCATCACCCTGAACAAAGGCCGGGGGGCGCATCTCGCCCGTCTGCTCGAAGGCCTCGCGCGCGGCGCCCCGCCCGACGCCTGCATCGTGGTCGAGATCGGCGGCGACGACGCACCCCTGCCGGACCTGCCGTTCCCCGTCGCGCGCGTCCCGTTCCGACGGGACGGCCTGCCGCTCGCCGCCGCGCGCAACGCCGGGCGCCGGGCGGCTCACACCGACACGCTGGTCTTCCTCGACGTCGATTGCATCCCGTCGCACGGCCTGGTCGCCGGCCTGTCGGACGCGGTGGCCCAGCATTACGCCTTGATCTGCTGCGAGATCGGCTACCTGCCCGCCGGCGCGGTCACCGATGGCTGGCGGGAGGGCGACCTCCATCGGCTCGGCCATCCGCACCCGGTGCGCACTTTCCCGGGTCCCGGCCTGGTGGCGCCGGCACCGCAGCCCGGCCTGTTCTGGTCCCTGGCCTTCGCGGTGCGGGCCGCGACCTACGACCGGATCGGCGGCTTCGACGAGTCGTTCTCCGGCTACGGAGCCGAGGATACCGACCTCGCGTTCCGGGCCGATGCGGCCGGGGTACCGATCCTGTTCCTCGGCGGCCCGCGGGCATACCACCAGCACCATGCGAGCTACGATCCGCCGCTGCAGCACTTCCGCGACATCGTCGCCAACGCCGGCCGCTTCCACGCCCGCCACGGCGTCTGGCCGATGGACGGCTGGCTCGACGGGTTCGGTCGCCTCGGCCTGATCGCGGCCGACCGGTCGAACGGGATCGTGGTCTACCGCGACCCGACCCCGTCGGAGATGGCGGCGGCACGGCTGCCGGACACGCGGCCGTTCTGAGGATGTCTTGAACGTCTTGCGTCGCGACCGATCATGCCGGCCGCGACGCAGGGCAAATCGCCCCTCCCCGTGGGGAAGGGCAAAGGCGGCCTCACGCCTTCATGGCGTTCGCCTTCTCGATCAGCGCCTCGGCCATGCGGATCGACGCGATGTCGATCAGGCGGCCGTCGAGGGAGACGGCGCCGCGGCCGGCCTTGGCGGCCTCCTGCATGGCTTCCAGGATGCGGCGGGCCTTGGTGACCTCGGCCTCGGACGGCGTGAACACCTCGTTGGCGAGGTCGATCTGCGAGGGATGGATCGCCCACTTGCCCTCGAAGCCCAGCGCGGCGCAGCGCTTGGCCGCCGACTTGTAGCCGTCCGGATCGGAGAAATCGCCGAACGGGCCGTCGATCGGGCGCAGGCCGTAGGCGCGGCAGGCCACCAGCATGCGGTTCTGGGCGAACAGCCACGGGTCCTGCCAATGGGTCTGGCGGTTGCCGGCCTCGTCCTTGTCGGTGAGCACCGAGAAGTCGGCGTTGACGCCGCCGATCACCGTGGAGCGGGCGCGGGTCGAGGCAGCGTAGTCGGCCACGCCGAAGGACATCGCCTCGAGGCGCTTCGACGACTGGGCGATCGCCTCGACGTTGGCCATGCCGAGCGCGGTCTCGATCAGCACCTCGAAGCCGATCTGCTTCTCGCGCTTCTTGGCCTGCTCGATCTGGGTGACCAGCACGTCGATGGCGTAGACGTCGGCCGGCACGCCGACCTTGGGGATCAGCACCATGTCGAGGCGCGGGCAGGCTTCGACGATGTCGACCACGTCGCGGTACATGTAGTGGGTGTCGAGACCGTTGATGCGGATCATCATGGTCTTGGTGCCCCAATCCAGGTCGTTCAGAGCCTGGATGATGTTGGTGCGGGCCTTCTCCTTGTCGTCGGGGGCGACCGCATCCTCGAGGTCGAGGAAGATCACGTCGGCGGTCGACTGGGCCGACTTCTCCATGAAGGTCGGGTTCGAGCCCGGGACGGCGAGTTCGGAGCGATGCAGGCGCGGCTTGGCCTGCTGGATCAGCGTGAAGCTCATGGGTGTTTCTCTCTCCTGGTGACGGTTCTGGTGCCGCCGGGGTGCGTAGGGATCGCCCTCCGGGAACAAGATGGGTCAGGTGTCGGGCTCAGACAGGGCACCCCACCTCACCCGGTCGAGCCGAAGCCGACCGCGATGCAGTTGATCGACAGGAGCAGGGCGGATTTCACCGCCTCGCGCCGGTCCTCGTCGGTCTCGGCCCGGTAGCGGGCCAGCAGCTCGACCTGCTCGCGGCCGACCTGGTTGATCGTCGGCAGCCGGCCCTTCAGCCGGTCGCGGAACAGCGGGAAGCGCTCGGCCAGCTCGGTTCCGCCGCTCACCCGCAGCACCATCTCACGGGTGAGCGCGTACTCGGCCTCGATCATCGAGAAGATCCGGTCCCGGACGCCTGCGTCCTGGACGAGGCCCGCATAGGCCCGGGCGATGTCGAGATCGACCATCATCAAGGTCTTCTCGACCTCGTCGAGGACGAGGCGGAACACGCGGGATTCCTGGAACAGGCGGCGCAAGGTCGCCTCGCCGTCCGGGCCGCGCACCTCGAGGAAGCTCGCGAGCCCCGAGCCGACGCCGTACCAGCCCGTGATCACGTGCCGGTTCTGCGACCAGGCGAACACCCACGGGATCGCCCGGAGATCCGAGAGCGAGCGGGCGCCGAACCGGCGTGCCGGACGCGAGCCGATATTCAGGAGCGCGATCTCGTCCAGCGGGCTCGCCGACTGGAAGTAGTCGACCAGCCCGTCGGTCTGAAGCAGCCGGACGTAGGCCGCCCGCGAGGCGCCGGCGAGCGCCTCCAGGGCGTCGTCGTGGCCGACGCTCGCCCGCTCGCCATCGCCCGCCAGGGCGTGCTCGAACACCGAGGCGGCGAGCAGCTCCATCTGGTAGGCGGCGGTGCCGCGGTTGGCGTACTTGAACGAGACGACCTCGCCCTGCTCGGTGGTGCGGAACCGGCCGCGGATCGAGCCCGGCGGCTGGGCCATGATGCCCCGGTGGGTCGGCACGCCGCCCCGGCTCACCGAGCCGCCGCGGCCGTGGAAGAACGCGATGCCGACGCCGAGTTCCTGGCCGAGGCGGGTGAGCTTGCTCTGCGCCTTGTACAGCTCCCAGTTGGCGGCGACGAAGCCGCCATCCTTGTTGGAGTCGGAATAGCCGATCATCACCTCCTGGACGCCGCCCTGCCAGCGGGTCGAGCGGCGCACCACCGGAACGGTCAGGAGTTCGCGCATGATCGCCGGGGCGGCGCGCAGGTCGTCGATGGTCTCGAACAGCGGCACGATCGCGAGCGGACAGATCTCCGGGCGGATCTCCGGGCCGGCGGCATCGAGGAACACGCCGGCCTCCTTGGCCAGCAGGTAGGCGCCGAGCACGTCCTCGACGGAGCGGGTCATCGACAGGACGAAGGCGCCGAACGCCTCCCGGTCGAGGGTCTCGCGCATCTCGGCGACCAGCGCGAAGGTCGCCAGCGTCTCACGAGCTGCGTCGGGCAGGTTCTCGAAGGAGCGCTCGGGATCCCGGGGCCGCACCAGTTCGGCGTCGAGCCATTGCCGCCACGCCGCGGTGCCGAGCGCCGGCGGCTCGCCGTCGCCGTTGCGCTGGCGCCAGAGCGCCTGGAGCGTGTCGGTGGTCCGGGTGGTGTTCTCGCGTAGGTCGAGCCGCACCGTGGAGAAGCGGAAGATCTCGACCATGCGGCGGACCGGGCGGACCAGGTCGCGGCCGAGCGCCCCGCACTTGGCGTCGTCCAGCCCGCGCTCCAGGGTGCGCAGATCCTCGATCAGGCCGTCGGCGCTGGCGTAATCGGGGCCGGACGGGTGCTGGCCCTCGTTGCGGGCGATGGTCGCGTCGAGCTTGCGCAGGACGCAGGTGAGATACTGGCGATACGGCTCGCCGGGGTTGCGCCGGGCGATGGCCCGGGCCTGCCCGCTCTCGGCGAGCTGTCGGTCGAGCTCCCGGCGGAACGTTTCCGGCAGCGGCAGCGCGCGCTCGGTGAGCGAGAGCGTCCGGCCGAGCTCGTGCACGCCGTCGCGGTAGCGGTTGAGCGAGGCCAGCGCGTTGCGGTGCAGGGCCTGCCGGGTGACCGCCGCGGTGACGTAGGGATTGCCGTCCCGGTCGCCGCCGATCCACGATCCGAACTGGAAGAACGGCGGCACCCGGAACTGCGTGCCGGGATAGGCCTCGGCCAGGGACTCCTCCAGGGTGTCCATGGTCTCGGGCAACATCTCGAACAGGGTCTCGTCGAAGAAGTGCAGCCCCCAGGCGACCTCCCGCTCGACGGTGGCCTTCTCCAGGTGCAGCTCGCCGGTCATCCAGACCAGCTCGATCTGATCGCGCAGCTCGTTCATGAGCCCGTTGCGCTCACGGTCCGTCCAGCGCGGCATCTCCAGTTCGCGCAGCACCAGGTAGATCCGCCGGAACTTCTCCAGCACGGTCACCCGCTTGCCCTCGGTCGGATGCGCGGTGAGCGTCGGCCGGATTCGCAGGTCGCTGAGCAGCGCCTGGATCTTTTCGGGTGGGATGCCCTGGGCGCGGGCGTCCGAAAACACCTTGGCGAAGGAGCCGCTGAGCGAGGCCCGCCCCTCCGTCCGCTCGACGTGGCGACGGCGCCGCATCGCGGTGTTCTGCTCGGCGATCGAGATCAGGTGGAACCAGATGCCCTGCACCTGGAGCGCGCGCGCCAGCATCTCCGGCGAGAACCGCGAGATGTCGGCCGTGCCGTGCAGCACCGCCTCGAGATCGGGGTCGTGCCGGCGGGCGACGTCGAGCAGGGCCTGGAACAGGATGTCGAGGGCCTGCTCGGCCGCGGTGCCGGTGATCACCGGAGGCGCAAAGGCGCTGGCCTCGGCGAGGCCGGGCGATGCGTGGAGGGTACGGGTCATGGAGCCACCTCGTGGCGCACGTTTTTGAGAAGCCGCCGCGATATCCCCTCCCCCCTCTGCGGGGGAGGGTGGCCCCCGAAGGGGGTCGGGAGAGGGGAGCGACGGTGCCGGAGAGGTCGCGACGGGCTTCGCATCCTGAAG
>NZ_VRVG01000101.1:0-20357 GCF_008040085.1 Methylobacterium sp. WL7
CTGCTGCGCAGGGTACCCTCCCCCGCAGAGGGGGGAGGGAAGGCGCGTGCCTGGTCTCTGGCCGTCATCCTCCTCCTCGCCCCCCTCCCGGCGCACGCCGAGATCGAACCCGGCGACCTGACCCTCACGGTCAATGCGGAGTTCAACGGCAACAGCCCGCCGTTCGCCCGCGAGATGGTGCTGTTGAAGATCCACGGGGTCTACAAGCAGCCGATCCTGCTGGAGGAGGTGGTCCAGCCCACCCTCGCCAACTTCTCCTGGACGCAGCTCGGCCGCGACCGCTGGAGCAAGACCAAGCTTCCGGACGGGCAGAGCGCCATCGCGTTCGACCGCACCGTGGCGGTGTTCCCCCACCACGCGGGCGAGTTCGTCATCGAGCCCTTCACCCACAAGCTGACGGTCAACGATGTCGGCGAGCGGCGGATCGTCGAGGTGCGCTCGACGCCGATCCCGTTCCCGGTGGCGGCCTGGACCGCCGCCGGCGGAGGCCCGGACGTCAAGGAACCCTGGTGGCTGCCCGCCCGCGACGTGGCGGTCACCGATTCCTGGAGCCCGGACCCCGAGACCGTGAAGCTCGGCGAGACCACCCGGCGGATCGTCACCCTGGAGGTCCAGGGCATGGTCGCCGAGGGCCTGCCGCCCCGGCCGGTGATGCGCACCCGGGGCATCCTCACCTTCGCGGGCCCGGTCACCCGCGAGACCCTGCTGACGCCCTCCGGGCCTGTGGCCCGGGCGACCTACCAGTGGGACGTGCGGCCCGGCGTGTCCGAGGTGATCCCCCTCGACGCCATCGCGATCCCGTGGTTCGACACCAACACCCGCACCATGCGCGAGGCCGAGATCCCGGCCCGGCAGATCGGCGGCGGCCTGCCCGACCGGGAGGGCGACCGGGCGCCGCCCCCGGTGCCGTCGCCGCTGGTCGCGGCCGCCGCGGCGCTCGCGGCCTTCGGGCTCGGGCTGGCTCTGATCGGTTACGGCGCGGGTCGGCCGCGCCTGCGCCTGTCCGGCACCGCCCGCCGGGCCCTGAACCGGGCCGCCCGCGCGGGCGATCCGGCCGGGTTCCGCGCCGCCCTGGAGGCCGCCCGCCGGGAGGCGCCGGAACTCGCCCGGACCTGGCAGGCCCGGCCCGATCTGGCGGCCCGTCTCGCCGACCTCGACCGGGCGGTGTTCGGCACCGCGGGTGCCCCCGTCCCGGACCTGCCCGCCCTGGCCCGCGCTCTGTCGCGGCCCGAGTTTTCGGCGGCTACGCCCGGTCCGGAGCGGCTGGCTCCGCTCGACGGGCCGGCGGCCTGATCCGGGCTCCGGCGGCCCCTGCATAGCTTCTGAGCAAGTACTATTCCTGGGCAACGGCTCAAGTTCTGAGCACGCATCAATGTTTTGCACCGTCTTGCGGGACCTGATTTCGCTTCGTAGTCTTCGCGACCACAACAAAAAAGACTTGATTCGAAACAACAGGGAGGACGCCATGACACGCGCCAACGACGTCAAGGACCGGTTCCGCGCCCGGCTGCAGGATGCCGACGCCCGCAGCAACGACTTCCGCCGGAAGCTGCTGGAGGAGGGCAACCGCGCCCTCGAGCCGGTGGTCGGCGTCCTGAACCTGATGGCCGAGGTGCTGAACGAGGAGGACAACGTCCACGGCAGCATCACCGGCCTCGAGGCCAAGATCGATCAGGACAACTTCATCAGCCTGTGCGCCAAGCTGCGCGGCACCGACACCGAGCAGAAGATCAAGATCAAGTACGGCCCCGAACTCGGCGGCAGCAACTATATCTCGGTCTCGGGCCTGAACCAGCGCTACAACGAGCGCCTGGTCCCGGGCGCGGCCGGGGCCGCCCTCGGCCGCAGCGTCGGCAGCGACATCCATCTGGACGAGCACCGCGGGACCGAGCTGGCCGAGGTGGTCCGCGAGGTCGTCGAGGATTTCTACGCCGCCCAGATCGAGCAGCGCAGCCACTTCGCCGCCGTGCAGTAGCCCGACCCGTGATCCTGCGGCGGGGAGCCGGATTCCCCTCGGCCCCGTCCTCGGCTAAGCCTGCCCGGGATGGGGATGGGGCTCCCCGATAACCGCCCGGCCGTCGCCAGGCCGGGCTGATGGCTCCTACCGCACGGGCGGCTCCGGACGTCCGCGGTGGGGCCGTGCGCCCGACGCCGCGACGCGGACGTGACGGCGCCGCCCGACCGAACAGGAAGGGCCGGCATGATCAACACCCTCATCGTCATCCTCGGGGCCGGACTCGGCGGCGGCGCCCGCCACGGGGTCAACGTCGCGGTCGCCCGGCTACTGCCGGGCTTCGGGTTTCCCCTCGCCACGATCGTCATCAACGTGCTCGGCTCGTTCCTGATGGGCGTGCTGGCCGAGAGCTTCGCCCTGCGCGGCGCGGCCGGGCACCCGGCGCGGCTGTTCCTGACCACCGGGGTGCTGGGCGGCTTCACCACGTTCTCGACCTTCTCGCTGGACGCGATCAGCCTGTACGAGCGCGGCCATCTGGCCGCGGCCGCCCTCTACGTGACGGTCTCGGTGGCGGCCGGATTGCTCGGCTTGCTGGCCGGCATCGCCCTGATGCGGACGGTTCTCAGCGGCGGCTGAAAATGGTCATGGTTTCAAAAGGTCTTCGACCTTGTGCGGGTCCGGGGCAGAGCCCTGGTATCTCGGGGCTCCGCCCCAATCCCCGCCAAAGGGCTGAGCCCTTTGGGAACCCGGACTTGCCTCAGTCGGCGATGAACTTCAGGCGGTGGTCGCGGTAGAGGTCGACGATCGCCGCGGCGGTCTCCTCGATCGAGCGGCGGGTCACGTCGATGGTCGGCCAGCGGTTCTTGGTGAACAGCCGGCGCGACATGGTGATCTCGTCGGCCACCGCCGAGCGGTCGACATACATCGAGGATTCGTCGGCGTTCAGGCTCGACAGCCGGTTCTGGCGGATCTGCACGATCCGCTCGGGCGAGGCGAACAGCCCGACCACCAGGGGCTTGCGGGCCCGCTCGATCGCCGGCGGCAGCGGCATGCCGGGCACCAGCGGCAGGTTCGTGGTCTTGAGCCCGCGGTTGGCGAGGTAGATCGAGGTCGGCGTCTTCGAGGTCCGGCTGACCCCGAGCAGGATCACGTCGGCATCCTCCAGGTCCTCGGGCAGGTTGCCGTCGTCGTGGGCCAGCGTGAAGTTCATCGCGTCGATGCGCTTGAAATACTCCGCGTTGAGCATGTGCTGGGCACCCGGCCGGGCCGTGGTCTCGGCGCCGAGATAGGCGCGCAGCAGGTCGTGGACCGGGCGCAGCACCGACAGGCAGGGCGAGCCGGTCTCGCGGGCGACCTCCTCGAGCCGCTCGCCCAGGTCGCCGCCCACCAGGGTGTAGAGCACGAGGCCCGGCGCCGCCCGGATCTCCGAGATCACCCGGTCGAGCTGCGCCGCCGAGCGCACCAGCGGATAGACGTGCTCGATCGCCGAGACGCCCTCGTACTGCGCGGCCGCCGCCCGGCCGACGTTGATCAGCGTCTCGCCGGTGGAGTCGGACACGAGGTGAAGGTGGAAGTAGCTCCGGCCCATCGGGTCGCCTTCGTCTCGCCGGAGGCGTTATCCACTGCCGGCCGCCAGGGGAGTCGATGAGTGTGGATAGGATGCGGCTTCGGGCAGGTCCAGGGCGAAGGGGCCGCGCCTTATCGACTCCGCCGTTCACAGGTCCGCCATACGGACGCGCGGAATCCGGGCGCCTGGGAGAATCCGGGACGCAACGGGGGCGCGTACCGGACTCGGCGTTCGCAAGCCGCTGTTGGACTTGGCCGTTCTCGCAACATGGAGCGAATCCTTTAAAGCCTCGTTAACGGCGCGGCGGCGGGGACGGCCTGTGGACCCGCTTGCACCACCGTGTTGAGCCCCCCCAATAGAAAAAACAGAGTCCTAGAATCTCTCTTTTCTTTTCGAGAGGGGCCTGTGTGGGGATCCGGCGCGCCTCGACTCGACAGGACGGCCGCCGACGGGCATGCGGAATGACGGGGACGGAAAGGGAGCGACGATGACGGGGACGGAGCGCGGGTCCGGAGGCAAGTCCGAGCGGAAGGTGCTGCGCGTCCTCGAGAGCGAGGCGATCGGACCGCCCCCCGCCTGGATGATGCGCCAGGCCGGCCGCTACCTGCCGGAATACCGGGCGAGCCGGGCCGAGGCCGGGTCCTTCCTCGACCTCTGCTACAGCCCGGACTTCGCCGTCGAGGTGACCCTGCAGCCGATCCGCCGCTTCGGCTTCGACGCGGCGATCCTGTTCTCGGACATCCTGGTCGTCCCCCATGCGCTGGGCCAGGACGTGCGCTTCGTCGAGGGCGAGGGGCCGCGCCTCGATCCCCTGGACGGCCGCGACGCCTTCGGGCGGCTGCGCGAGGCCGGCGATCCGGCGATTTTTTCGCACTTGGCGCCGGTCTTCGAGACGGTGAAGCGGCTGCGCGCCGAACTGCCCGGCGAGACCACCCTGCTCGGCTTCTGCGGCGCGCCCTGGACCGTGGCGAGCTACATGATCGGCGGCCGCGGCACCCCGGACCTCGCCCCCGCCCGGGCGCTGGCCGAGGGCGACACCGCCTTGGTCGACACCCTGATCGACCGCCTCGTCACGGTGCAGACCGAATATCTCGTCCGCCAGCTCGAGGCGGGCGCCGACGCGGTTCAGATCTTCGAATCCCATGCCGGCACCCTCCCGCGCGCCGTGCCGGCCTCCGGGGATATCGTCGAGCCGGTGGGCGACGTGACCGAGAGCGCCCTGCCGGACGACGCGGGCCTCGACGCCCTGACCCGCTGGTCGCTCCGCCCGATTGCCCGGATGATCGCGGGCGTCCGTGCACGGGTGCCGCACGCCAAGATCATCGTGTTCGCCCGCGGCTCGGGCCTCGACGGCCATGGCCGGGTGGTGCCGGAGACCGGCGCCGACGCCGTGGGCGTCGACTGGGCGGTGGACCTGAAGGCCCTGCGCCGGCACGTGCCGGCCACGATGGTGACCCAGGGCAACCTGCATCCCGACACGCTGATCGCCGGCGGCGACGCCCTCGACGCCGCGGTCGACGCTGTGCTGGAGGCCACCGCCGGCCTGCCGCACATCTTCAACCTCGGCCACGGCATCACCCCGCAGACGCCGGTGGCCCATGTCGAGCGCATGCTCGCGCGGCTGCGCCGGTAGGGCCCGTGCTGTACGACTGGATCAAGGCCGGGCACGTCATCAGCCTGATCGCCTGGATGGCGGGCATGCTCTACCTGCCCCGGCTGTTCGTCTACCACGCCAGCCTGCCGCCGGGCTCGGAGGCGCAATCGGCGACCTTCAAGGTGATGGAGCGGCGCCTGCTCAAGGCGATCATGAACCCCGCCCTCATCGCCACCTGGTCGTTCGGGCTGGTGCTGGCCTGGATGAGCGGCTTCTACGCGAGCCCCTGGCTCCAGGCGAAGTTCCTGCTGGTGCTGGCGATGTCGGGCATCCACGGCTGGCTCGCCCGGATGGTCAAGGATTTCGCCGCCGACCGGAACACCCGCGGGCACAAGTTCTACCGGGTGCTCAACGAGGTGCCGACGCTCCTGCTGATCGGCATCGTCGTCCTGGCGGTGGTCAAGCCGGGCTTCTGATCCCGGGATCCGGGATCCGTCACGCCGACGGGGCCGGAGCCTTTCGCCGGCCGGGCCGTTGGGGGCCCATGACCAAGGTTTTCGCGCTCCTTCTGCCGCTGGCTCTTCTCGCCGCCGCCCCCGCCCGCGCCGCGAGCTTCGCCTGCGACAAGGCCGAGACCCCCGACGAGAGGGCGATCTGCGCCCATCTCCCGCTCAACGACATGGATGTCGAGATGGCGACCCGGTTCGCCATCCTGAAGGACGTCCTGCCGATGGGCGGCCAGACCAAGCTGCGCGACGACCAGGAGACCTGGCTCAAGGAGCGCCACGCCTGCGGCGCCGAAATCGCCTGCCTGCGCGGCCTCTACGAGACCCGGCTGAAAGTGCTGCGCGGCGTGCTGTCGGAATTTGCCAAGCAGGGGCCGCAGTAGACATACTCCTACTTTCGTGCAGTATATATATTCACGGGAATCAGAATATCAATTATTTTATAGCGAGTGACCTTCTTCCGCAAAAGAACGTCGTCCTTTCTATCTCTATGTTCGCCTAACGATAGGTAATAGTTTTTGTCTTTAATGTCTTTTTCAAAGACGATCCATTGGCCTGTAAGCTCCATTCGGTCACTACGATCACGATAAGCACCAATCGAAAGATCGTACGATAAAATGCCGGCGAAATCCTCGCCTTTAGATCCGATGCATTTTTTAATCGACTTGTTGAATGAATAATTGAGTTCGTTTCTGAGATTTTTTCCGATAAAATAAGGTTGAAAATGATGTTTATGCCAAAGACCAAGTAAGGGAGGCTTCTCAAACGGAGCTGTATCCTTCGTCCGGCTGGATCGCGGATCAGTCCCCTCCAATATACCGATCTCGTCGTAGATGAGATGAACGTGATAGAAACGTGCCACCATGTGGTAGGCAAGTTCGAACGCCAAGCCGAACGTGTAACGCCCGGTGCCCATTTTGAGATCGAGCCATTCGCAGACATCCTGAATGATCTCGGGGGTGACGATAACCTGTCCGCCCAGTTGCTGCGATCCCTCCTCCTCACTCGACATCTGACCTCCGGATATGGCAAGCGAGGTCAAGATCGGCGGATCTCGACTACGGCATGGATTTCGAGCATCTGCTGGGCCTACACACGGGTTTGCGCCGCGAGCCGCTCACGATCGCCGATATTGATCCTTTCATAGCCCGAGCGCTTGGTGCTCGGACGTGCCGTGTCTTCCTTTCTGCCCAAACAATCCGAAAACAGTTGCGGCGGCACGCAGACTTGCCGATCAGCGCCTATCGCTGCGCGGGGCCCTGTCTCAGACGGGGTTCATATCGCCAGGATAGCCCACGGTCGGCAGTGGTCCTGTACACGGACCAGAGCACCTTCGGTGAGCATTTCCGTGCTTACATCAAGGCGACGCAGGCCGGGCACGAACTCTATCTCGTCTCGTTCCTGATGATGCGCGAACGGGACCTCCGGCGAGAGCTGCGAAAGCCCTATCCGGTTCTTCAACCCGGATCCTGAAAACGCGAAAGGAGGCCGAAGCCTCCTGAAGCTGTGGGGCGGGGCCTGCCGGAACCCCGCATGGCGCTCCCGTCATCTGCAAAGACGACGGTGCTACGGCAGGCAGAATGTCACCGTGTCACCCACGCAGGAAAAGATACACCTCGGCGCGTGAATTTTCCAGTCGTCAGACCACGGGACGCGGGCGCGTGACGGGGTCGTGCCCGCCATTCGCCTGAGGGCCCTCCATCACAACCGCGCCAGCAGCCGCTCCGCCAGCGGGTTCTCGGCCGCGAAGGCGTAGTCGACCCGCCGAACCGTCACGGCCCGGGCGCCGGCCTCGACCAGGGCGCCGGCGAGCGCGAACACCGCGCCCTCGGGGCAGCGCATCACGATCTCGCCGTCGCCCCCGCGCGGGGCGCCGTAGGGCAATTCGGCCTCGTGCAGGCCCGCGATCGTGGCGAGGTCGATCGCGCCGCTCTCCGGCAGAGCGGCCCGGACCTCCCGGGTGGTGCGGGCGCGCTCCTCGGCGGCGATGCGGCCGAGCACAGTGCGCAAAGCCGTCCGCTGGTCCTCGCCCCAGGGGGCCTTCAGCGAGGCGACCAGGTTGGCCTCGGAGCGCAGGATGATGCCGTCGTCCAGCACCTTCAGGGCGTTGGCGCTGAGCGTCGCCCCCGTGGTGGTGATGTCGACCACGATCTCGGCGGAGCCGGCGGCCGGCGCGCCCTCGGTGGCGCCCAGGCTCTCGACGATCCGGTAATCGGCCACCCCCTTCTCGGCGAAGAACCGGCGGGTCAAGTTCACGTACTTGGTCGCGACCCGCAGGCGGCGGCCGTGCCGGGTGCGCATCAGCGCCGCGACCTCGTCGAGGTCGGACATCGCCCGCACGTCGATCCAGGCCTGGGGCACCGCCACCACCACGGTGGCGTTGCCGAAGCCGAGCGGGGTCAGGAGTTCGACCTGGCCGCGCACGTCCGGCAGGGTCTCGCGGATCAGGTCCTCGCCGGTCACCCCGAGATGGGCGGCCCCGGAGGCGAGCTGCGCGGCGATCTCCGAGGCCGAGAGGTAGCGCACCTCGACCCCCGGCACGCCGACGAGCTTGCCTCTATAGTCGCGGGCGCCGGCACCCTGGGCGAGCCGCAGGCCGGCCCGGCCGAAGAACGCGCTGGCGTTCTCCTGGAGGCGTCCCTTGGACGGGACGGCGAGGATCAGCGGCATGGCGCCCGAGTCCGAGGGGGTCATCGGCCGGCTCCCGCCACGCGCTCGACCCAGAAGGTGCAGCCCACCGCGGGCAGGGGCGCCGGGCTGCCGAGATGCCCGAGCAGGCCGTCGTAGCGGCCGCCGCCGACCAGCATCGGGCCGTCCCCCTCGTTCACCTCGAAGATGAAGCCGGTGTAGTAGTCGAGGTTGCGGGCGAAGCCGCCCTGGAAGCGGAACCGCTCGATCGGCAGGCCGCGCGCCGCGATGAAGCCGGTGCGCTCCTCGAACAGGTCGAGGGCGGCCGAAAGCGCGTCGTGGCGCAGGCCCGCGTCGGCGACCAGCGCCCGCAGGTCGCGCGCGGCGGCGTCCGGATGGCCGGCGATCGCCCGGTAGCGGTCGAGCACGGCGCGGTTCTCGGGGTTGAGGCCGGCCCCGCCATTGGCCTGCGCGGCCGCCTTGCCGAGGAAGCGCTCGGCGATCTCGCCGGCGCTGCGGCCGCCCACCGCCGAGATGCCCGCGATGGCGAGCACGTCCTCCACGAAGGCGCGCACGCCCCGCGGGTCCTGGCCCTGGATCGCGGCGAGAAGGCCGGCATGGGGATCCTCGGGCCGGGCGCCCTCGCCGCCGTTGGTGACGTCGTCGAGGGAGCGTCCGGCGGCGAGCGCCCGCAGGGTCCGGCGCTTGGCCGCCGGCGGCACCGCCAGCCCGTCGAGCAGGGCCACGGTCAGCCCCATGTCGCCGAGCCGCACCGCGGGGTCGGTCCGGCCGAACAGCGCGAGGCCCTCGAGCGCCAGCCCCAGCACCTCGGCATCGGCGGCCGGGGTGTCGGTGCGGCCGATCGATTCGATGCCGGCCTGGAAGAACTCGTCCGGCTCGTCGGCGGCGAGCCGGAAGACCGGGCCGCAATAGCTGTAATCGGCCGCCCGGCCGTCAGCCTGGGCCCGGTGCAGGCGGCAGACGGGAATCGTGAATTCCGGCCGCAGGCACAGCTCGGTCCCGGCCGCGTCCTGGGTGACGAAGATGCGCCGGCGGATGTCCTCGCCGGACAGTTCCAGGAACGGCTCCACCGGCTGCAGAACCGGCGGCGTCACCGGGTGGTAGCCGGCCGCACTCAGATGCGCGAGCAGGCGCGTCCGCGCCGCGTCGCCCGCCCCCGTTTCACCGGCCTCCGGTCGTGTCATCGTGTCCATCCTCGCGGGCGCTCTGTAGCAACCGCAATCGCGCTTGGCGACACGCACGCGCACCCTTCCGGCGCGACGGTGTACGCAGGCCTGCCCGGACGGAGCGGGGGGCGTTTCCTCAGAGTGGCCGGGTGCTGCCGAGCCGGGCGCCCCGCGGGCGTCGTCCGGGCTTGCGGCGGGTCAGCGCGGCCATGGCGGGGGCGCCCGCGATCCCGGCGCTGAGCACCGGAGCGCTGCCGGTCCCCGGGGTGGCGACTGCGGTGGCGCTCGGCAGCCGGTCTGGCACCGAGCGGCCCGCCCAGGCCGAGGCCGGGACAGCGAGCATCAGCGCGGCCGACAGGATCAAGGTCTTGGCCAGCATCCCGGGGTCTCCCAGCCGGCCCCGTCGCGGGTCCGACGTCGCAGATCCGACTGGAACCAACGCGGCCGGAGCCGCCGCGTTCGATGCCGTGCGCGGACCTAGAGCCGTACCCGACCACGGTGGGTCGGGCACGGCTCTAGGCTCTCGTTTTGACGCGCGCTCTTGCGACGAACCGGAACCACTTCGTCGGAGAGCGCTCCAGTCTCAGTCCTTGGGCGCCGGGAAGTGCCGGGCCAGCACGGCGCGGACCTGTGCCACCATGTCGGCCTCGGGGCAGGAGACCTGCGCCGGCCGCGCCGCCTTCCACTCGGCGTTGCTGCCGATGCTCTCGGCCGCCCGCGCGCCCTCGATCAGGTCCTTGATCTGGACCTCGCCGGCCAGGCGCTCGTTCGAGCCCTGGATGATCGCCGCCGGGGCGCGGCGCCGGTCGGCATACTTCATCTGCGCCTTCATGCCGGCGGCGCCGAGATAGAGCTCGGCCCGGATGCCGTCGGCCCGCAGCAGCGCGACCAGCCGCTGGTAATCGGCCATGTTCTCGCGGTCGAGGACCAGCACCACCACCGGGCCGGGGGTCTCGGTGCCGGCGAGCAGCGGGCTCTTCACCAGCTGCAGCGCCGAGAACAGCCGCGAGACGCCGATGGAGAAACCGGTGGCCGGCACCGGCTCGGCCCGGAACCGCCCGACCAGGCCGTCGTAGCGGCCGCCCCCGGCCACCGAGCCGAAGCGCACGGTCTGGCCGTCCTCGTTTGTGACCGGGAACGTCAGCTCGGCCTCGTAGACCGGGCCGGTGTAGTATTCGAGTCCGCGCACCACGCTCGGATCGGCGCGGATCACGTCGTGGCCGTAGCCGGCGGCGGCGCAGAGCCGCATGATCGCGTGCAACTCGGCGATGCCCTCGCGGCCGGTCTCGGACCCACCCACCGCCTCGTGCCAGCCGGCGAAAAACTTCTCCCAGAAGGCCATCTTGTCGGCGCCGTCGCCGGCATCGGCCTGGAACGACACGTAGGCCAGGATCCGGGACACCGCATCGGCGTCGAGGCCCGCGCCCTTGGTGAAGTCGCCGCTCTCGTCCTTGCGGCCGGCGCCCAGGAGGTCGCGCACGCCGTCGACGCCGAGCCGGTCGAGCTTGTCGATCGCCCGCAGGACGGTCAGGCGCTGGCCGGCCTTGTCTGGGCCGGCGAGCCCGATCGCTTCCATGACGCCGTCGAGCACTTTGCGGTTGTTGACCTTGACCACGTACTGGCCGCCGAGCCCGAGCCGGTCCAGCGTGTCGGCCATCAGCATGCAGGTCTCGGCATCGGCCGCGACGCTGCCGGCGCCGACGATGTCCGCATCGAACTGCATGAACTGGCGGAAGCGGCCGGGCCCCGGCTTCTCGTTGCGGAACACGAAGCCGGCCCGGTAGCTGCGGTAGGGTTTCGGCAGCGCGTCGTAGTTCTCGGCCACGAACCGGGCCAGCGGCGCGGTCAGGTCGTAGCGCAAGGAGAGCCAGGCCTCGTCGTCGTCCTGGAACGAGAACACGCCGGCGTTCGGGCGGTCGAGGTCGGGCAGGAACTTGCCGAGCGCCTCGGTATACTCGACGAACGGGGTCTCCAGGGCCTCGAAGCCGTAGAGCTCGAAGCTCTTGCGGATCGTTTCCAGCATCCGACCCTGCGCGGCGATCTCGTCGGCGCGGCGGTCGACGAAGCCGCGGGGCAGGCGGGGTTTCAGGATTTCGGCCCGGCTCTCGGCCTTCGCGGTTTCGGGCTTGGACATGTGAACGCGTTCGCTTCCCGCGGACCCGGAGCCCGGGTCCGGTGTGAGTCGTCCCCGGCGCGGCGGGGATCCTGGGGCCGGGCTCTAGAGCATGATGGGCGAAAGGGGAATTCGGTTTCCGGGGTCTGGCTTGGCCGCGCCGTCGCTGAAGGTGCAATGACGCGACGCAGCGGCCAGCCTTACGGATGACCGACTCACTCCCCAATCCTGAGATACGGCGAAGCCGCCTCGAACGAGGCCTCCAGTTGCCGCGCGATCCCTGGAGCCCTCCTTCGAGGCCTCCGCTTCGCTGCGTCGCCTCGGAATAAGGGGGAGGTGGATTTGAGAAGAACGATTAATACGGCGCCGTCAGCTTGATCCAGAGCAGGACCGCTAGGCTGATGACGGCGATCGGCATCTGCAGCGGGCGCAGGCGGGCATGGGCGAGCGGCACCTGCCCGGCGCGCGCCGCGATCGGATCCAGGATCCCGATGGCCGCGTAGCCCAGGATCAGCATGGCCAGCGCCGGCACCGCCTTGCCCATCACGGCCGAGAACAGGCTGAACAGGCCGAGCCCGTACAGGATCAGCATCGTCACGATCTGCGCGAGATGCGGACCGCCCTCGGTGCGGAAGCTGACGCCCCGGTGGACGCCGGCCAGGAACAGCAGGATCGAGGCGGCGTACAGCAGGGTGAACAGGGCCACCAGGTAATCGAGGGGTTGGCCGTTCAGCCACCAGGTCGCGGCGGCGCCGGCCGCGATCGGCACCATCGGGCCGAAGCCGAAGACGATGTCGAGCCACGGGATCCGGCGCGGCTCGTGCGCGGTGATGGTGCGTCCGGTAGCGTCGTCGCGCATGTCGGTGGGGCCGGGCTCTCGGGTTGACGGTTTGCTGCGCTGCGGCGCCGGGACGGGGAACGGCCCCGCGGGAACGCGGTTCCGTGCAGAGCGCATTAGCGCCGCCGCGCCGGATTCGCGAGGTCCGGCGTGCGCAGAGGTGTTCAACGGATCGTGGCGGGGGGCGTAGGTTTCCGAGGGACGCCGTGGGTTTGAGAACAGGGCGCGTCTCCCTGGCCCCTCTGCGGGGGCGGGGATGCGCGGGAGGCCATGACGCCCCACTCCGCGACGATGCGGGCCCGTCGTCACCGCTCGCGCGTGCGTCAGACCAGCCCCGATCCATCAGCCCCTTGAGTGCAGTGGAAAAACGCGTTACTTTTGCTCTGCCCTCATCACAAGGTCAGCGCCGTAGCGCGCCCGTGAGCCGCGAGGGTCCTGCCGTACACGGTCCAGCCAAGACGATCTTCGGGCCCCTCGCTGTTCCAGCGCGGCCCGCTCTCCGGCGCCCGTCCCCCGGGTTGCTTGGCGCAGAACCGGCCCTCCCACCTTCTCCGTCGGTTGCAAGACACCCCATGACGCCACATCCCGACGCCTTCGCCGACCCCCTGGTCGATCCCGAGACCGCGGACCCGGCCGACGCGCCCGCCACCCAAGGAGCCGGTCAAGGGACCGTCGCCGCCCTCGAGGGTGTGCGCGAGGTCAAGCTGTTCGATCTCAAGGCCAAGACGCCGACCGACCTGACCGCTTTCGCCGAGGAGGTCGAGGTCGAGAACGCCTCGACCATGCGCAAGCAGGAGTTGATGTTCGCGATCCTGAAGCAGCTCGCTGCCAAGGAGGTCGAGATCATCGGCGCCGGCACCGTCGAGGTGCTGCAGGACGGCTTCGGCTTCCTGCGCTCGAACGACTCGAACTACCTGCCGGGCCCGGACGACATCTACATCTCGCCGACCCAGATCCGGCGCTTCGGCCTGCGCACCGGCGACACCGTCGAGGGCCCGATCCGCGGCCCCAAGGACGGCGAGCGCTACTTCGCGCTCCTGAAGGTCAACACGATCAACTTCGAGAACCCGGAGAAGATCAAGCACAAGGTCCATTTCGACAACCTGACGCCGCTGTTCCCGACCCAGCGCTTCAAGCTCGAACTGGACAACCCGCCCAAGAAGGATTTCAGCCCTCGGATCATCGACATCGTCGCCCCGATCGGCAAGGGCCAGCGCGCCCTGATCGTGGCGCCGCCGCGCACCGGCAAGACCGTGCTGATGCAGAACATCGCGCAGTCGATCACCATCAACCACCCGGAATGCTACCTCATCGTGCTGCTCATCGACGAGCGCCCCGAGGAGGTCACCGACATGATCCGCTCGGTGAAGGGCGAGGTCATCGCCTCGACCTTCGACGAGCCGGCCACCCGCCACGTGCAGGTCGCCGAGATGGTGATCGAGAAGGCCAAGCGCCTGGTGGAGCACGGCCGCGACGTCGTCATCCTGCTCGATTCGATCACCCGGCTCGGCCGCGCCTACAACACCGTGGTGCCGTCCTCCGGCAAGGTGCTGACCGGCGGCGTCGACGCCAACGCCCTGCAGCGGCCCAAGCGCTTCTTCGGCGCCGCCCGTAACATCGAGGAGGGCGGCTCGCTCTCGATCATCGCCACCGCGCTCATCGACACCGGCTCGCGCATGGACGAGGTGATCTTCGAGGAGTTCAAGGGCACCGGCAACTCGGAGATCATCCTGGACCGCAAGGTCTCGGACAAGCGCATCTTCCCGGCGATCGACATCACCCGCTCGGGCACCCGCAAGGAGGAGCTGCTGGTCCCGCCGGACGCCCTCAAGAAGACCTACGTGCTGCGCCGCATCCTCAACCCGATGGGCGTCACCGACGCGATCGAGTTCCTCATGGACAAGCTGCGCCAGACCAAGAGCAACAGCGACTTCTTCGACTCGATGAACACCTGACCGGGTCGGGGCCGGATTCGAGGGCTCCGCCTCCGAAACCCGCCGAAGGGCCCGGCCCTTTGGAAACTCAGGGTCGCGTTGACCTTCTCCTAACCGGCCGCTGCCATTGTCGGCCCCGGGAGCCAGGTTGCGTATCGGCTCCGCGACAGCCCCGCCGGCCGGTTCATCCCGGCGGCGGGGCTCGTCGCAGCCTTGCTTCGCAAGCGCGATCCGTGACACTGGCGCGATGCCCCGCTCGCCCTGGCTCCGTCCGGACCCGCTCCTCCTCGCCTCCACCAGCCCGACCCGACGCCTCCTGCTGGAGAGCGCGGCGCTTCCGGTGGAGACCGCGTCCCCCGGCATCGACGAGCGCGCGGTCGAGGCGTCGAGCCAGGACCTGTCGCCGCCCGAGCTCGCCCTGCGCCTCGCCCGCGCCAAGGCCGACGCGGTGGCCGCCCGCCATCCCGGCCGGGTCGTCCTCGGCGCCGACCAGGTGCTCGAACTCGACGGCACGGTCTTCCACAAGCCCCGGGATGCCGCGGAGGCCCGGGCCCAACTCGCCCGCCTGGCCGGCCACACCCACGCCCTGCATTCCGCGGTGGCGCTGGCCGGCGCCCTCGACGACGCCTTCGTGGAGACCGCCCGGCTGACGATCCGCCCCCTCGATGCCCGGGCGATCGCCGCCTATGTGGACTGTGCCGGCGAGGACAGGGTCCGCGCCAGCGTCGGCGGCTACCAGCTGGAAGGACCGGGCATCCACCTGTTCGAATCGGTCGCCGGCGATCACAGCACGGTGCTGGGACTGCCGCTGCTGCCGTTGCTCACGCGCTTGCGTGACGCCGGCTACCTGGACTTCTAGACAGGGTTTCAAAGGGCTCAGCCCATTGGCAGGGCTCCGCCCTGCACCCGCAAAAGGTCCCGGACCTTTTGAAACCATGATCCAACGGAGCACCGTCTTGGCCGGGCACGATCATTCCCACGGATCCCATTCCCATGGGGGGCACGGCGGCCATGGCGGCCACGCCCACGCGCCGAAGAATTTCGGGCCGGCCTTCGCGATCGGCATCGTGCTCAACACCGGTTTCGTGGTGGTCGAGGCGGCCTACGGCTATCTCAGCAACTCGATGTCCCTGGTGGCCGATGCCGGCCACAACCTCTCGGACGTGCTGGGCCTGGCCGCCGCCTGGATCGCCGCCATCCTGGTGCGCCGCCGGGCCAGCGCCCGGTTCACCTATGGCTATCGCGGCTCGTCGATCCTGGCGGCCCTGTTCAACGCGGTGTTCCTGCTGATCGCCATGGGGGCGGTGATCTGGGAGGCCCTGGTCCGGCTGGTCCATCCCGAGCCGGTAGTGGGCTCCATCGTGATGGTGGTGGCCGCCATCGGGATCCTGATCAACGGCGTCACCGCCTGGCTGTTCGCCAGCGGCGCCAAGGGCGACATCAACATCCGCGGCGCGTTCCTGCACATGGTGGCCGACGCGGCGGTCTCGGCAGGCGTCGTGATCGCCGGCCTGGTGATCCAGCTCACCGGGCTCAGTTGGCTCGACCCCGCGGTCAGCCTCGCCATCGCGGGCCTCGTGGTCTGGGCGACCTGGGGGCTCCTGCGCGACAGCGTGGCGATGTCGCTGGATGCGGTGCCGCCGGAGATCTCCCCGGAGGCGGTGACCGGCTTCCTGCGCGAGCGTCCCGGGGTGGTCGACCTCCACGACCTGCACATCTGGCCGATGAGCACCACCAGCGTCGCCCTCACGGTCCACCTGGTGATCGCCGAGGACCACCCGGGCAACGGCTTCCTCAACGAGACCGCTGAGGGCCTGCGCAGCCGCTTCGGCATCGGCCACGCGACCCTGCAGATCGAGGCGGCCGGCGGCCCGGCCTGCCGGCTCGCCGAGGCGTGCGCCGCGTGAGCGCGGCCCCGATTCCCCGGGCCTTCGTGGTCGGACACCCGATCGCGCATTCGCGCTCGCCGCTGATCCACGGCTATTGGCTGAGCCAGCACGGCATCCCGGGCTCCTACGAGCGCTTGGACGTCGCCCCGGCGGCGTTTCCCGACTTCCTCCGGGCGCTGCCGGAATCCGGCTTCCGGGGCGGCAACGTCACGATCCCCCACAAGGAGGCGGCCTTCGCGCTGGCCGACACCCTGACGCCGCGGGCGAAAACGATCGGCGCGGTGAACACCCTGGTGGTCGAGCCCGACGGCCGGATCCGCGGCGACAACACCGACGCGCCGGGCTTCTGCGCCCACCTCGACCACAGCCTCGGCGCCGGATGGCCGGAGCGGGCCGGCGGCACGGCCGTGGTGCTGGGTGCCGGCGGCGCGGCCCGGGCGATCGTGGTCGGGCTGGCCGAGAACGGTGTCCGCCGGATCCTGATCGCCAACCGCACCCGCACCCGCGCCGAGACCCTCGCGGCCCTGGCCCCGGGGATCGGCGCGGCGCTCGATTGGAACGACCTGCCCGATGCGCTCGCCGGGGCGGGACTCGTCGTCAACACCACCTCGCTCGGCATGAAGGGCCAGCCGCCCCTCGACCTCGACCTCACCCCGCTGCCGGCGACCGCCGCGGTGGCCGACATCGTCTATGCCCCCCTGGAGACGGACCTGCTGGCGGCGGCGCGGCGGCGCGGTCTCGCGGCGGTGGACGGGCTCGGCATGCTGCTGCACCAGGCGGTGCCGGGCTTCGAGGCCTGGTTCGGCCTGCGCCCGGCCGTCACCCGGGGCCTGCGCGACCGGATCGTGGCGGATCTTTCCGGATGACAAAGGACCGCCCCGTCATCCTCGGCCTGACCGGCTCGATCGGCATGGGCAAGTCGGCCACCGCCAAGATGTTTTCGGCGCTCGGCGTGCCGGTCCACGATGCCGACGCCGCCGTCCACGCCCTCTACGGTCCGGGCGGCGAGGCTGCCGCGGCGATCGGGGCCGCCTTTCCCGGCGTGCTCGACCCGCAGGGCGGCGTCGACCGCGCCCGCCTGCGCGACGCGGTGCTCGGCGATCCCGACCGGATGGCGGCGCTCGAACGCATCGTCCACCCGTTGGTCCGGGCGGCCAGCACGGCGTTCCTGGCCCGGCACGCGGACGCGCCGCTGGTCGTCCTCGACATCCCGCTCCTCTACGAGACCGGCGGCGAGACCCGCTGCGACGCGGTCGCGGTGGTCAGCGCGCCCCCCGAGGTGCAACGCGCCCGGGTGCTGGCCCGTCCCGGCATGACCGAGGCGGCCTTCACGGCGATCCTGGCCAAGCAGATGCCGGATGCCGAGAAGCGAGCCCGGGCCGACTTTGTGATCGACACGAGCCGGGGTTTTTGCGCCGCCGAGGCCGAGGTGGCGCGGATCGTGGCCGTGCTGACGGAGCGCGGTGCGTCGGGACACCCGGCCCACGGGTGACGCGGCCGCGCGACGGCATAGCTCTCGATCGGTGGTCCGGTGGCGGGATGGATGACGATGCGGTGTCTCGAAGGGATCAGCCGGGCCACGGCAGGCCGCACCCTCATAGCCAAGGCCCTGATCGCACTGCTGCTCGCCGCCGTCCCGGCCCAGGCGCAAGTTGCCGGCGCCTGCCCGCCCCCGAAAAAACTCGCGGCCGGCGCCTGCGTCACCGCCTGTCCGGGCGGGTACGAGGATCGCGGGCGCGAGTGCGTCTACCGCAACCAGTCCCGCTGACGGTTACGTCACACCCACCCGATCCGCCCGAAAAACCCGGCGATCTCGGCCGCGGCCCGGTCGGGATCCTCCCGATGGGGGAAGTGGCCGACGCCCGGGAACGGCGCCAGGTCGAGGTCCGAGAACGTCTCGCCCAGGCGGTCGGTCCAGGCGAAGGGGAAGATCGGGTCGTGCTCCGCCCAGCGCACGCAGGTCGGCACCGTGATCGGCGGCAGGGTCGGGGCCTCGCCCTTCAGCATCGCGATCCGGCCGGCATGGGCGGCCCGGTAATGTGCGAACCCGCCCGCGAGGTTGCCGGGCTTCATGTAGGCGTCCGCGAAGGCGTCCAGAACGGGATCGAACGCATCCTTGCGGTGCGACCAGTGCCGCAGGAAGTGGCCGATATAGGCGGCGCAGCTTGCCCGGCTGGCACCCACCAGCGTCACCGCCAGGTCCATCTGGTTGAAGGACTGGTACCAGATCTCGCTGAGCCGGTCCGGGGCGCCGAGGCGGGGGCCGATCCCGGGATAGACGAAGTCGAACAGGAACAGGCCGGCGCACCGCTCCGGATGAGCCCGGGCCAGCGCCTGGATCACCGCGCCGCCGACATCGTGGCCGACGATGCCGGCGCGGTCGATGCCGAGCGCATCGAGCAGCGCCGCCATGTCGGCCGCCTGCTCCGGCGGTCCGAAGGCGCCCTCGGGCTTGTCGCTGTCGCCGAAGCCGCGCAGGTCCGGGGCGATCAGGGTGTGGCGCGCCCTGAGCCGCGCCATCACGGGCTCCCAGGTCATCCAGAATTCCGGCCAGCCGTGGAGCAGCAGCAGCGGGGTGCCCGTGCCGCAGCGCGCGACGTGCAGGTCCGCGCCGTTCACGCGAACGGTCAGGTGCTCGATGCCGTCCATCGTCCCTCCATCTCGGCGCGGCGCGCCAGCATCTTCGCCTGCAGCCGGCTGCGCCGGGCGGCGATCACCGTGCCGTTGATCTCGCCGCCGAACAGGAACATGGCGGCCAGCCAGTACAGGAACACCAGGAACACCATCGCGGTGGCCAGGCCCCCGTAGGTGGACGCGTAGGCGTTCGAGAAGCGGTCGAGATAATAGCCGAAGCCGAGGCCGGCGAAGAACCACAGGACCAGCGTCACCCCGATTCCCGGCAGCACCGACAGGATCGAGCGCCGGCCGGCGGCGACGAACTTGTGGGCGATGATCAGCACCACCGCCAGCAGCAGGGCGGTGACGCCGATCCGCCCGATCGCCACCGTGAGGCTCAGGGGCTCCAGCCCCGGCGCGACCAGCACGACGTTGCGCCAGATCAGCGGGCCCAGCACCACGAGCAGCGCGAAGGCCAGCATCGCGAAGGCGCCGCAGATCACGTAGCCGATCGATTCGAGCCGGGTCAGCCACCAGGGCCGGCTCTCCCGCAACCCGTAGGCCCGGTTCAGGCCGACCCGCAGGCTCTCGACGCCCGAGGACGAGAAGTACAGGGCGAACAGGGCGCCCAGCGTCAGCACGCCGCTGCGCTGCTCGGTGAGCACCCGGTGGACCTCGCCGACGATCGGCTTGGCGATCTCCCGGGGCCACGCGTCGAAGATCAGGACGCCGGCCTCGTCGGCGAGCGACTGCGTGCCGAACAGGCCGGCCAGCGCCGCCAGCAGGATCAGGAACGGGAACAGGGAGGTCAGGGTCGAGAGCGCGATGTGGCTGGCGATCGCCCATCCGTCATGGGAGACGAAGCGCTGCGCCGCGAGGCCCGCGACCTGAAATCCGTTGCGGAGTGCGTTCACGGGTGTCCAACGATCCTCGTGGCCGGGCCGCCGATGAAGGACGCCCGGGCCGGCCCGTCAACGCCGCCGGACCGGTCCCGTTCGCGGCCTGGGAAAGCGGGTCTCGGTGCCTCCCGTGCGGGTCCGATCGGTTCACGGCACCCGACAGGTCTGATTTCTGTTGCGCCCGGCTTACCCGATGCGCCTTGATACAGCCATGCTTACGTCCGCTCCACGTCCGGCGCTCGCCGCCGGCGCCCTGCCGGTCCTGTTCGTCCCGATCTGGGCGACCGGCTTCATCTCCGCCCGGGCGGTGATCCCGCACGCCGATCCGCTGGGCTTCACGGCGGTCCGGTTCACCGGGGTCGCCCTGCTGCTGGCGCTGATCGCGGTGGCGTCCCGGGTGCGCTGGCCCGGGACCCGGGCGGGCTGGCGCGATCCGATGGTGGCCGGCTTCCTGATGCAGGGGATCTACCTGTCGGGGGTGTTCTGGGCGGTGAGCCGGGGGCTGCCCTCTGGCTCGGGCTCGCCTGGGCGATCCTGGTCAACTCGGTGGCCGGGATCCTGCTGCTCCTGGCGCTGATCCGGCGGGGCGCGGTGGCGGGCGTCGCCGCCCTGTTCTTCCTGGTGCCGCCGGT
>NZ_VRVG01000102.1:0-20192 GCF_008040085.1 Methylobacterium sp. WL7
CTACATCGTCGCTCCCCTCTCCCGACCCGCTTCGCGGGCCACCCTCCCCCGCAGAGGGGGGAGGGGTATGCGCGTGGGCCGGGGCAAAGCGCTCATCTGTCGGCAAAGTAATTTTTTTAGCCTGCACATGAGAAACGACCGCCCGCCCCTCCCCATGGCCCGCCTCATGCTAAGCTTCGGCGACACGCACAGCAGGGGCGAGCCGAGATGCTGACCAGACGATCCTTCGTGGCCCTGTCGGGCGCGGCGCTCGCCGCCCCTGCGCTGGCGCAGGGCACGGCCTCCCGGGTGCTCAAGTTCATCCCGCAGGCCGACCTGACGGTGCTCGATCCGATCTGGACGACCGCCTACGTGACCCGCAACCACGGGCTCGCGGTGTTCGACACCCTGTACGGGACCGATGCCAGCTACGCCGCGCAGCCGCAGATGGTGGAGGGCCACGTCGTCGAGGACGACGGCAAGCTGTGGCGCATGACGCTGCGGCCCGGGCTGGTCTTCCACGACGGCACGCCGGTGCTCGCCCGCGATTGCGTCGCCAGCATCAATCGCTGGGCCAAGCGCGACCCGATGGGCCAGACGCTCATGGCCTACACGGACGAGCTCTCGGCCCCCGACGACCGGACCATCCAGTTCCGGCTGAAGAAGCCCTTTCCGCTCCTGCCGGATGCGCTGGGCAAGGTCGGCTCGCCGATCTGCGCGATCATGCCCGAGCGCCTCGCCAAGACCGATGCGTTCACGCAGGTGACCGAGATGGTCGGCAGCGGCCCGTTCCGCTTCAAGGCGGACGAGCGGATGGTCGGCGCCCGGGTCGTCTACGAGCGCTTCGACAAGTACGTCCCACGCGAGGGCGGCGAGCCGCAATGGACCTCGGGCCCGAAGCGCGCCTTCCTCGACCGGGTCGAGTGGCACGTCATCCCCGACCAGGCCACCGCCGCCTCGGCGATGCAGACCGGCGAGATGGATTGGTGGGAGCAGCCGCCCGCCGACCTCGTGCCGACGCTGGGCAGCCTGAAGACCTCGATCAAGGACCCGACCGGCCTGATCGGCTGCCTGCGCATGAACCAGCTGCTGCCGCCCTTCGACAACCCGGCGATCCGGCAGGTGCTGCTCAAGGTGGTCGACCAGACCGACTTCATGCAGGCGGTGACCGGCGACGACCCCAAGCTGAGGCACGTCCCGACCGGCTTCTTCTGTCCCGGCCTGCCGATGGCGAGCGAGGCCGGCCTCGACGTGCTGACCGGCAAGCGCGACTTCGAGGCCGCCAAGAAGGCGCTCGCGGCGGCCGGCTACAAAGGCGAGAAGGTGGTGCTGATGGGCGCCTCCGATTTCCCGAGCCTGAAGGCGCTGGCCGACGTGGCGGCCGACATGCTGACCCGCGCCGGGTTCAACGTCGATTATCAGGTCATGGATTGGGGCTCGGTGGTCCAGCGGCGGGCCAAGCGCGACCCGATCGCCCAGGGCGGCTGGAGCATCTTCTGCACCTTCTGGGCCGGGCTCGACCAGGCCAACCCGGCCGTCAGCGCCTTCCTGCGCGGGACCGGGGCCGATGCGCCGGTGGGCTGGCCGACCAGCGCGAAGCTCGAGACGCTCCGCCAGGACTGGCTCGACGCCCCCGATACCGCCGCGCGCAAGACGCTGGCGGACGCCCTGCAGAAGCAGGCCTTCGCGGACGTGCCCTACCTGCCGCTCGGGCAGTACTTCAACCAGACCTCGTACAAGCCTTCGGTGACCGGGGTGCTCGACGGCGTGCCGGTGTTCTGGAACGTCAAGAAGGGCTGAGCGGGCGGGTCAGGCCGGGACGGCGTCCACGGGCCTGCGGGCCCGGGCCGGATCGCCGGCCCCGGCATCGGCCATGAGCGCCGGGATCAGGTCCGTCTGCGACACGATCCCGACGAGCCGGCCATCCGGATCGACCACCGGCAGATGGTGCAGGGCCGCCTCGGCCATCTTGAGCACCAGCTCGGCGAGCGGCGTGTCCGGCGTGACGGGCTCGACCGCTGTCATGATGTCGGCGGCGCAGCCGTGGGGCGCGCGCCCGCGCTCCACGGTCAGCCGCAGGCGGCGGCCGAGGCCGAGCCGCGGGCCGCTCCGGTCCCAGGCGGCCTTGTCGAGCAGATCGGTCTGCGTGACGATCCCGAGCACCCGGGCGCGCTCGTCCGTGACCGGCAGGGCCTTGATCCGGTGGCGGCGCAGCAGCCGGAGAGCCTCCGCCAGGGAATCGTGGGGCGCAAGCCCGATCACGTCCCGGGACATGATCGCCGCGCAGGTGGTCTGCCCCGGGCGGCGCCCGTAGACGCGCATCTGCACCCGCCGCAGGATCTGCTCCAGGTCGCTGCGATCGACGTCGAGCAGCTGGTCGAAATCCTCCAGCGCGGCGTCGAGGTCCGAGGCGAGGAAGCCAAGGCGGGAGGACGGGGCCGGGTCGTCGGTGCGCGGGCCGGCCGGGCGCAGGTGGGGATAGGCGCGGCCGGTGAGATTGTTGAACAGCAGGGCCGTGGCCAGCAGGAGCAGCGAGTTGGCCGCCACCGGCCAGAGCACGAAGCCGTAGCCGAGCTCCCGGATCGCCGGGCCGCCCAGCACCGCCGTGAGGGCGACGGCCCCGCTCGGCGGGTGCAGGCAGCGCAGGGCCATCATCAGGGCGATCGCCAGGCCGATGGCGACGGACGCCGCGACGAACGGGTCCGGCACCCACATCGTCGCCGTCACCCCGACCAGGGCAGCTACGAAATTCCCGCCGAGGATCGACCAGGGCTGCGCGAGCGGGCTCGCCGGCACCGCGAAGAGCAGGACCGCCGAGGCGCCCATCGGGGCGATCAGCACGGGGGCGGCTTCGGGCCCGATCGCGGCGCGGCAGACCAGGCCGGTGGCCAGGATCCCCAGCAGGGCGCCGGCGGCCGAGCGCAGCCGCTCGCGCTGGCTGACCGGCGTCAGCTCCGGAAGGAGACGGCTGAGCAAGGATCGCATCGGGTCCGGATCTCGCACACGAGACGGGACGGCGCAGGGCGCGCCGTCCCGCTTCAGGATAAGAGGTCGGGAGCCGCTTGTCAGACCGCGCGGGCCTCGTGCATCGCCTGGATCTGCGTGGCGCTGTAGCCCAGGCCCGTGAGCACCTCGTCGGTGTGCTCGCCGAGCAGCGGCGAGGCCTTCACCTCGACGGTCATGTCGGAGAACTTGATCGGGCTTCCCACGGTCAGGTACGAGCCGAGCTTGGGATGCGGCACCTCGACCACGGTGCCGCTCGCGCGCAGCGACTTGTCCTCGGCGATCTCCTTCATCGACAGCACCGGCGCGCAGGGGATGTCGTAGGTGCGCAGGATGTCCACCGCCTCGAACTTGGTCTTGTCGGCGAGCCACTCTTCGATGGTCTTGAAGATGTCGAAGATCTTGTCCTGCCGGGCCCGCGCGGTGTTGTAGGCGGGATCGGTGATCCACTCCTCGCGGCCGAGCACCTTGCAGATCGGCGCCCAGGCATGGCCCTGGATCGTGAAGTAGATGTAGGCGTTCGGGTCGGTCTCCCAGCCCTTGCACTTCAGCACCCAGCCGGGCTGGCCGCCGCCGCCGGCATTGCCGCCGCGCGGGACCACGTCCGAGAATTCCCCGTGGGGGTATTGCGGGTATTCCTCGAGGTAGCCCAGCGCGTCGAGGCGCTGCTGGTCGCGCAGCTTCACCCGGCAGAGGTTGATCACCGAATCCTGCATCGAGACGGCGACCTTCTGGCCGGTGCCGGTCTTGTTCTTCTGGTGGAGCGCCGTGAGGATGCCGATGGCGAGGTGCATGCCGGTGTTGGAATCACCGAGCGCGGCGGCGCTGACGGTGGGCGGCCCGTCCCAGAAGCCGGTGGTCGAGGCGGCGCCGCCGGCGCATTGGGCGACGTTCTCGTAGACCTTCAGGTCCTCGTAATGGTGGCCGTCGGAAAAACCCTTCACGGAGGCCAGGATCATCCCGGGATTGAGTTCCTGGATGCGCGCCCACGAGAAGCCCATCCGGTCGAGCGCTCCGGGGCCGAAATTCTCGACCATCACGTCGGAATCCTGGATCAGCTTCTCCAGGACCTCCTTGCCGGCCTGGGTCTTGGTGTCCAGCGTCAGCGAGCGCTTGTTGGAGTTCAGCATCGTGAAGTAGAGCGCGTCGGCATCCTCGACGTGGCGTAGCTGCGTGCGGGTCACGTCGCCGGAGCCCGGCCGCTCGACCTTGATCACGTCCGCGCCGAACCACGCCAGCAGCTGCGTGCAGGCGGGACCGGCCTGGACGTGGGTGAAGTCGATGATCTTGATCCCATCCAACGGCTTGCTCATCTGGCGTTCTCCCTTGCACGGTGAGGTTTGCGGTCTTCGGACGGTCCCGTCTGGAAGTCAGGATCCGTTCGGAAGCGCTTCGAGTTCGGCCACCCGCTGGCGCAGGCGCTTCTCCTCGGCCCAGCGCTCGGTCTCGTCGCGGATCACCGCGACGAGACCGGTCACCTGGTCCGTCGCGTCCCGGATCATCCCGACCGTGAAGGCGATGGAGAGCTGGTGGCCGTCCTTGTGGATTGCCGGCACCCGCAGGGTCTCCGCCCCGTAGCGGGTGATCCCGGTCCGCATCGTCTTGGCGTAGCCGTCCCAGTGACGGCGCCGGTGGCGCTCGGGCGTGATCAGGTCGAGGCTCTGCCCGAGGGCGTCCGCGGCGGTGAAGCCGAAGATCCGCTCGGCCGCGGGGTTCCAGACCGTGATCGCGCCGTCCGGATCCGCCACAACCACAGCATCGCCGACGGCCGCGACGAAGCCCGCAAGATCGTCCGCGGGCGGACGGTCCAGCATGGTCTCAGCGCCCGGCACGGACGGCCCGACCCCTGCGCTCCCGCTGTATGACGGTCGAGATGCCGTGTCTGTCGGAACGAACGAAGCTCGGGTCCGTCATCGCGGTCTCCCTGAGGATGCGGCGCTAAAGTTCCGGATGGCCCGGAACCCGTCGCCACGTCTCGCTGTGCGCCTTGGCATCTGGTATGCCAGATACCGAAGCGCGTCAACCACGGGGCCTCGAAATGGCATTTTGTTGCAGATTACTTGTAGCGCCGGACGGGAGCACGGCGGCGTGCGCGGGCCGGCCGATCGACCCACATCGTCATCGCGCGGGCAGCCGAATGTCCTGTCGATCCGCCACGGCTCGAAACCGTAGGCTCCGCCAACTCGCCATCGCGCACCCGCGATGGCGGTGGGACCGGGGGCGTTCGGGGGACCCTACGGCGACCGTTGGACCGGCTCGGCTCGGCGCCCGTCTTCTCAGATTCGCCGCTTTCCGGGGGCAGGAGCCGGTCAGCCAGACAGCACGGGCCGGCGTTTCGGCAACCCGCCCTGGAGACCACCCGGTGATCCGTTTCGAGAAAGTCAGCAAGGTCTACCGCACCGACGGCCACAAGCGGACGATCCTGGAGCAGGTGTCGTTCACCCTGAAGCCCGGCGTTTCCTACGGGATCCTCGGCATCAACGGCGCCGGCAAGTCGACCACGATGCGGCTCATCGCCGGGACCGAGGATCCGACCCGCGGCAAGATCCACCGCGGCCTGCGGATCTCGTGGCCGCTGGGCTTCGCCGGCGGCTTCCACCCCAAGATGACCGGCCGCGACAACGTCATGTTCGTCGCCCGGATCTACGGCGAAGATCCCCGCCGGGTGCTCGACTTCGTCGAGGATTTCTCGGAACTCGGCAGCTACCTCGACGTGCCGATCTACACCTACTCGTCCGGCATGGGTGCCCGGCTCGCCTTCGGCATGAGCATGGCGATTCCGTTCGACTGCTACCTGATCGACGAGATCACCTCGGTCGGCGACGCGCGCTTCTCCAAGCGCTGCGACGAGGTGTTCTCGCAGCGGCGCAAGAACGCCGACATCATCATGGTCTCGCACTCGATGGAGACGATCCGCCAATGGTGCACGCAGGGCCTCGTCCTGCTCAACGGGCGGGCGATCATCTACGAGGACGTCAACGACGCGATCGAGGTCTATCGGCGTCTCAATGCCTGATCGACCCGACCGGGGAAGACATGCTTTTGCCGCCTCTTCGTGAGAGACGCGTTCGACGCGAGCGTTTCGGCGCGGTCGAGGGCCCGGCAGCGGGCGGACCGCCGGGGCCGTGGAGGCCGGGGATCAAGTCATGAACATGGAGATCCGGAAAGCCGAGGGGCAGCCGGTCACGACCGCGGACCGGCAGCAGGCGATCACCGAATCGTTGCGGCAGATCGCTCGCATGTCGCGGTTCGTGGACCGCAAGAAGGGCATCCGGTCCTACCAGAGCCACGTCAAGAACGACCCCTGGATCCCGATCCTGTTCGTGCTGTGCTTCGTGCTGCCGACCCTGGCCGGTGCGCTGTATTTCGGCCTGATCGCCTCGGACCGCTACGTGAGCGAGGCGCGGTTCGCGATCCGCCCGGCGCTCGGCACGGCCGACAAGGCGGCGCCGGATTCGGTGGGCACCTCGTCGGGCGTCCCGAGTCAGATGGTCGCCCAGGACACGCTGATCACCTACGAGTACATCCTCAGCCGCCCGATGCTGGAGATCATCGAGTCGAAGCTGCCGATCCGCGAGTGGTTCAGCCGCGACAGCATCGACTACTTCTCCCGCTTCGATCCCGAGAAGCCGGTCGAGAAGTTCCTCCGCTACTGGAAGCGCCGGGTCGGCATCGAGGTCGAGTCCGGCTCCGGCATCATGTCCCTCACCGTCGAGGCCTTCGACCCGAGCGAGTCCCTCGCCATCACCCAGGCGGTGATGAAGGAGGCCGAGCGGATGGTGAACGACCTCAGCGTCAAGTCCCGCGAGGACGCCGTCGCGGAGAGCACGCGCGAGTTGAAGCTCGCCGAAGAGCGCATGACCAAGATTCGCCTGGCGATGCGCGACCTGCGCAATCGCGAAGGCGTGCTGGACGCGCAGAAGTCGAACGAGGCCAACCTCAAGGTCGTGTCCGAGCTGCGGGCGGCCCGCATCAACCTGGCGGTGCAGCTGGCCATCGGCCAGCGCGACCTCGGCCCGGAATCGCGCCGGATCATCGACATCAAGCAGCAGATCAAGGATCTCGACGAGAACATCGCGCGGATCGAGCGGCAATCGGCCAGCCAGGACCCGGAGCAGAAGCGCCTTCTGTCGGATGCGCTGACCCGGTTCGAGGCCCTCGAGAACGACCGCAAGAACGCCGAGAAGTACTACCAGCAGGTGCTGACCGCCCACGAGCGGGCCCGCATCGTCGCGGCACGGCAGATCGAGTTCTTCAGCCCGATCGTCGAGCCGGTGAAGGCGGAATCCTCGGTCGAGCCGCGGCGGATGCTGATGATCAGCCTCGTCACCGCGGGCGCCGCCGTGCTGTTCGCAGCCTCGATGTTCGCCCGCAAGATGATGGCCTGAGGACGGGCTCCCGATCCCCCGGGGGTCGGGAGCGTCGCGCGCTCAGGCGCCCGAGGCGGCCTTGGCCGAGGCGTCGCCGGTCCAGCCCTGGGCGCGCCAGCCTTCCGCGCGCTCGTCGAGGTCGATCGAACCGCCGCGGTCGAGGATCGCCATCACGCGTTCGGCCTGGTGATCCTCCGCCCGCACCGTCACGAGGGTTCCGCCCCGGCGCACGCCCTCGGCATAGGTCTGGGCTTCGTCCTCGCTGAGGCCGGCGCCGGTGAGTCCGCCGATCAGCCCGCCCGCCGCGGCGCCGACACCGGCCCCCGCGGCCGCGGCCACCAGCCAGCCCGCCGCGACCACCGGCCCGAGGCCGGGGATCGCCAGCAGCCCGAGGCCCGCAAGCAGCCCGGCGCCCCCGCCCAGGACCGTCCCGACGGTGGCCCCGGTCCCGGCCGCGTCCACCGGGTCGACCACGTCGAGCTGGGGCTCGGCGAAGGGCTCGTCCCGGCGCACGGTCGGCTCGGCGCGGTTCGCCAGGATGCTGATAGCGCCGTGCGGGATCCCCGCAGCCTCGAGCTGCTCGACCACGGTGGTGGCGGTGTCGTACTCGTCGAACAGGGCGGTGAGGACGCGGGCGGCCATTGGACGTTCTCTCGATCGACGGGCTGCGGCCCGGTTTCGTGACGCGGCAGCGGGCCTCCGGCCCGGCTGCCAGGACGATCGGATCGCCCCCCGATCAAGTGGCGAACGGATCGTGGGTTCCCGCGCGCGCCCGGAGGTTTCTTAACGGCGCGCTAACCATCCGCTCGGCAGATCTTGCCGGGTGCGCTCCCGGGATTCCCCGCGGGCACGCGGGATGGATCGAGCGCGATGGCGGAGACGGCGAGTGCGCCGGTCAAGGGCGGGTCTTTCGGCGGGGCCGCATCGGTCCTGAGTCAGCTCGCGCTCCCCACCCGCGGCGACCTCCACGCGCTGTCCAAGCGCTCGGACCTCATGTTCGCCACCGGCGTCATGGGCATCCTGGCGGTGCTGATCTTCCCGCTGCCGGCGGTGCTGCTCGACCTGCTGCTGGCGGTCTCGATCATCACCTCCGTGCTGATCATGATGACCGGCCTGTCGATCGACAACCCGCTGGAATTCACCGTCTTCCCGACGCTGCTGCTCATCGCCACGATGCTGCGGCTGGCGCTGAACCTCGCCTCGACCCGCCTGATCCTGGGCCACGGCCACGAGGGGACGGCGGCGGCCGGCCACGTCATCGAGGCGTTCGGCAACTTCGTGATGGGCGGCAACTTCGTCATCGGGATCATCGTGTTCGCGATCCTGATCATCGTGAACTTCGTGGTCATCACCAAGGGCTCGGGCCGCATCGCCGAGGTGGCGGCGCGCTTCACCCTCGACGCGATGCCCGGCAAGCAGATGGCGATCGACGCCGACCTCTCGGCCGGACTGATCGACGAGAAGGTCGCCAAGGCCCGCCGCTCCGCCCTCGAAGAGGAATCGTCGTTCTTCGGCGCCATGGACGGCGCCTCGAAATTCGTCCGCGGCGACGCGGTGGCGGCCCTGCTGATCACGTTCATCAACGTGGTCGGCGGCATCGTCATCGGCGTGGCCCAGCAGGGCATGAGCTTCGGCGACGCCGCCAAGAGCTACACCCTGCTCACCATCGGCGACGGGCTGGCGAGCCAGGTCCCGGCCCTGATCGTCTCGACCGCGGCCGGCATCCTGGTCTCGAAGGCGGGCGTGAAAGGCTCGGCCGACAAGGCGCTGGGCAAGCAGCTGGCGCATTATCCCAAGGCGCTCGGCATGTCGGCCGCCGTCATGTTCCTGATCGCACTCCTGCCCGGCATGCCGATGCTGCCGTTCCTGCTGCTCGGCGGCGGGGCGGGCTACGCCGCGTGGCGCACCAACAAGACGGCCAACGAGGCCCCCCCGCTGGACGCGGAGGGCGTCCCGATGGACGCCAAGGCCGTCGCGGCCGCGGCCACGGCGAAGGAAGAAACGGTCACCGACCTGCTCAAGCTCGACGACCTGAAGCTCGAGATGGGCTACGCGCTGCTCGCCCTGGTCAACGGCGAAGGCCAGGACCGGCTCACCGACCAGATCAAGGCCCTGCGCCGCCAGCTCGCGGCGGAACTCGGCTTCGTGATGCCGTCGGTGCGCATCCTCGACAACGTCCAGCTCGACGCCAACTCCTACGTGGTGCGGGTCAAGGAGATCGAGGCCGGCACCGGCCGGATCTTCCCGGGGCAGTTCATGGCCATGGACCCGATGGGCGGCCAGGTGCAGCTGCCCGGCCAGCACATGCTGGAGCCCACCTTCGGCCTGCCGGCGACCTGGATCGATGCGTCCCTGCGCGATCAGGCGCAGCTCAAGGGCTACACGGTGGTGGACGCCGCCACCGTGGTCTCGACCCACCTCACCGAATTGATCAAGGCCCACGTCTCCGAGCTGCTCAACCACGTCGAGGTCTCGAAGCTCCTGCGCGAATTGCCCAAGGAGCACGCCGAGCTGCTCAAGGAGATCATGCCCTCGCAGATCTCGACCACCGGCGTGCAGCGGGTGCTGCAGTTCCTGCTCTCCGAGCGTGTGTCGATCCGCGACCTCGGGGCGATCGTGGAGGGCATTGCGGAGGTGGCCGGCGCGGTGAAGAACCCGCGCGACGTGGTCGAACACGTCCGCGCCCGGCTCGGCCGGCAGATCTGCGCCCAGTACCAGGACCAGAACGGCACCCTGCCGATCATCACCCTGTCGCCGGCCTGGGAGCAGGCCTTCATGGAATCGATCGTCGGCGAGCGCGAGGAGCGCTACCTGGCGATGCAGCCCTCGAAGCTCAGCGAGTTCGTCACCGCGGTCCGCGACCGCTTCGAGGCCGCGGCCCGCCAGGGCGAGATGCCGGTGCTGGTGACTTCGGCGCAATCCCGGCCGTTCGTGCGCTCGATCATCGAACGCTTCCGCCGGGAGACCCCGGTGATGAGCCAGGCCGAGATCCACCCGCGGGCGCGGCTGCGCACCGTGGGGTCGATCTGAGCGGGTCGGCGGACGCGTGAGGGTTCATACGTCGCAGCTGAAGGACGATGAGCGGCCCGATCCGCGGCTCTCCCTCCGCCCCTCTGCGGCTACGGGCCATACAGGTGTCAGTCAGAGCCGTGGTCCTGCCCCTAGTGGAGGAGGCGCGGGTCCCCTCTCCCGTGCGGGAGAGGGACAGGGTGAGGGGACAGGTTTGTCCGGAGAGGGCGCATCCCTCACCCCAACCCTCTCCCGCACGGGAGAGGGAGCGCGTCGCGGCCTGCAGCAGCGCCGTTGCCTCAAAACTGGGTAGGCCGAAGCCCTTGTGGGGAGGAGTTGAAGGTTGGGGTGGCGCAGAAGGCACCGCCGCGCTCGATCCTGCACCACCCCCGCCCTTGACCCCTCCCCGCAAGGGAAAGGGGAAAAGCAGCTTTCTTTCCGAACCTTGGCGTTCGGGAAAGAAGTGTGGATCCGGTCGCCGCTGCGCGGAAGGCCCCGCTTCAGACCGCCTTCTGCTTCAGCTCGCGCTCCAGTTCGTGCGCGTCGAGCCCGGGCACGACCACCGGGGGCTCCGGCACGGTCGAAGGCACCGCGGCGGGCGAACCGATGGCGGCGGCGAGGCGGGAGCGTTCGAAGAGCACCACGACGATCACCGAGATCAGCGCCGGGATCCAGAAGTAGAAGATCCGGAAGATGATTACCGCCGCGATGATCGCGTCCTTCTGGGCGTCGTCGGTGATGTGCATCGCGGTGATGAACACGATCTCGAACACGCCGAGGCCGCCGGGGGCATGCGAGGCGAGCGCCACCGAGAACGAGGCCAGGAAGATCGCGAGCACCGGGATGAAGCCGGGGTTCATCGCATCCGGCAGCGCGAAGTAGATGATGCCGGCCGCGCCCAGAAGCTCCAGCGGTGCCGCCAGCAGCTGGCGGGCCATGATGCCGGGCCGGGGATATTCCAGCTTGAACGCGCGGATGTGCAGCGGCCGCATGTGCAGGATCGAGCCGAGCACGTACAGGGCCACGAAGCCCAGCATGCCGAAGCCGACCACCAGGGCGGTCTTGGGGTCGGTGAGGAAGCCGGGGAGCCTGCCCTCGAGGCGCGTCAGCAGGTTCGGATCCACCACCAGGGTGAAGCCGCCGAGCAGGATCGTGCCGAGGAAGAACGTGAAGGAGCACAGGGCCACCAGCACGGCGACCTGCGCGGCGGAGAGGCCCTTGGCCGTGTAGGCCCGGTAGCGCACCAGGGCGCCGGAGAACACCGAGGCGCCGATGTTGTGCGACAGGGCGTAGGTGGTGAAGGAGCAGAGGGAGACGAACAGCCACGAGATGTGGTGCACGCCCAGGTGCAGCAGCGCGATCCGGTCGTACCAGGCGAGCGCGGCATAGGCCACGAGGGTCGAGAGTGCTGCGAGCAGGATCCGGTGGGGCGGGATCGCCAGGATCGCGGACCAGATCGCCGCCAGCGACGTCGTCTTCAACTCTTGATAGAGGAAATAGCCCGATATCACGACCGCTGCGAGGCCGATCAACGGCCAGATGAAATCGCTGAGCTTCTTCATGTACACCGACGCCCCGGGGAGAGCCCCTGATGCGCCGCCATGCAACGCGCCGCAAGCGGATCGAGGCCATCCCGATTTCCCTTGACAGGTGATCGTGACGGTTTCGTGCCGCGTTGCCGGCACATCACACACGGACCCTGCGCGCGAGCCGCAGAAGAGGATGCAACGCGTGGGTGCGCATGCGGCCGGCGAGCGCGTCAGCCCCGGGCGCGGTTGAGCCCGATTCCGTCCATCGCGGCCTGGTCCCGGACCGCCTCCGCGGCGCGCTCTGCGGTCCGCTCGCGGTCGTTCAGGATCTCGACCTTCTTGAGTTCCTCGAACGCCTCGCCGAGCTCGGCCTTGGCCTCGGCCAGCTGGCCTTCGAGCGCCTGGGCGGACTGGCGCATGTTGTCCCGGCGGCCGGCGGCGGCGCGGGCGTAGGTCGGGTAGGCGAAATGGCCGACATCGGTGATGCCCGCGCGCGCCTCCTCGACGGCGACCTCGCGGTCGAGTTCCACCGCCATGCGCTGGAAGTCCGCCATCATCATCTCGATCTGGGTCACACGCCGCCGCTTCTCATCAACCTGGAAGCGACGCAGCCGGATCAGCGTGTCACGCGATTTCATTGGGACGCTCACTCCACGCAACGCTCAGGGCCGCGCCAAGGACCATGCCCGGGCCATGCCCCAAACAGGATCGCGAACGCGAACCTGCTCAGACCCTAGTTCCGCATCATCGAATACACCCAAGCGGTTACCGCTTCGCTGCATGATGCCTAGGCTATGCCGACGATCTGGCTAAGCCGTGCGTAACCATCGCCGATGGACGTTGCTTCTTCCTTACCCTGCCCCAGAAAAGCCTCAAGCTGAGGCATGAGCGCCACGGCCTCGTCGACCTCCTGGGATGCGCCCGCCCGGTAGGCGCCCAAGCGGATCAGCTCCTCCATGTCGGCGTAGGTGGAGAGCACCCGGCGGGCCCGGCGCACGATCGGCAGGTACGCCGGATCGCAGGAGCGCGGCATCGTCCGGGAGACCGAGCGCAGCACGTTGATCGCCGGATAGCGCCCGCGCTCGGCGATGGCCCGTTCCATGACGATGTGCCCGTCCAGGATGCCGCGGACCGCATCCGCCACCGGCTCGTTGTGGTCGTCGCCCTCGACCAGCACGGTGAACAGCGCCGAGATCGTGCCGAGGCCGACGCCGGGTCCCGCGCGCTCCAGCAGGCGCGGCAGCTCGGAGAAGACCGTCGGGGTGTAGCCCTTGGCGGTGGGCGGCTCGCCCGCCGCGAGGCCGATATCGCGCTGGGCCATGGCGAAGCGGGTGATCGAATCGATCATGCATAGGACTTTCGCGCCCTGATCGCGGAAGTGCTCGGCGACCGAAAGGGTCACGTAGGCGGCGTTGCGGCGCATGAGCGCCGGCTCGTCGGAGGTCGCCACCACCACCACCGAGCGGGCGAGGCCGGCGGCGCCGAGGTCGTCCTGCAAAAACTCCTGAACCTCGCGGCCGCGCTCGCCCACGAGGCCGATCACCGCCACGTCGGCGGCGGTGTAGCGGGCGAGCATCGACAGCAGCACCGACTTGCCGACGCCGGAGCCGGCGAAGATGCCCATCCGCTGGCCGGCGCACATGGTCAGGAAGGTGTTGATGCACCGGACCCCGAGATCCAGCGGGCCGCCGACCCGGGTGCGGGCATGGGCGGGGGGCGGGTCGGCGCGGAGCGAATAGACATCCGGCCCCTGCGGCAGGGGTCCGAGCCCGTCCACGGGCCGGCCCAGGGCGTCGACCACCCGGCCGAGCCAGGCGGCGCAGGGGCGAATGGCTCCGGCCGATTCGTCGCGCACGTAAGCCGGGCAGCCCCGGCGGACGCCCTCCAGGGACCCGAACGGCATCGCCAGAGCGCGATCGCCCTGGAAACCGATGATCTCGCACGGCACCAGACCGAGGCCGTTGGCGCCTTCCACGTCGATCCGGCCGCCGAGCCGCATGGCCGCCACCGGGCCGGCGACCTCGACCAGGAGGCCGCGGATCGCCACGACCCGGCCGAACGTCTCCAGCACCTCGACGCGGTCGAGGGCCGCCTGGGCCGCGGCGAGACTGGTAACGGACCTTGCCGGATCCTGTGTCATCGGCGTGGCTCTCAACGCTTCGTTTACCGGCCTCCTTAACACTGCGGTCATCGGGCTCGTAGCGGCTCGGTCCGGGCTCCGGCGCCAGCCGGACTTCACGAAGTCGTGCGTCTGTGGCCGCAGGGTCACAGCGGGGACCGGGTCGTTACGGGGGAGACACTTACGTCCAAGCGCGTGGGCGGACCGGTCGCGAACGGAGCGGAATCACGGCCCCGGGCGGGGGTGGAGGGACCTGGTTCCTCCCGCCAAGCTCGGGGCTCGGTGAACGAGACGCTTGCGGGTGGGAATCAGGTTTTGTTAACGATTAATCCATAGCGTTCCACGTCAAGAGCGACGGAGCGCCCGTCCACAGGCCGGTGGCGGGTGTCGGTGGGGACGTGTCTGCGCGCTGATGCGGCCGGCTGGGCTGGGGACCGACGATGCGGGTACTTCTGATCGAGGACGATAGCGCGACAGCGCAGAGCATCGAGTTGATGCTCAAGTCCGAGAACTTCAACACCTATACGACCGACTTGGGCGAAGAGGGCATAGACCTCGGCAAGCTCTACGATTACGACATCATCCTCCTCGACCTGAATCTGCCCGACATGTCGGGCTACGAGGTGCTCCGCAACCTGCGCGTGGCGAAGGTGAAGACGCCGATCCTGATCCTCTCCGGCATGGCCGGGATCGAGGACAAGGTGAAGGGTCTGGGCTTCGGGGCCGACGACTACCTCACCAAGCCGTTCCACAAGGACGAGCTGGTCGCCCGCATCCACGCCATCGTGCGCCGGTCGAAGGGCCACGCCCAGTCGGTGATCACCACCGCCGACCTGATCGTGAACCTCGACCAGAAGACCGTCGAGGTCGGCGGCGCCCGGGTCCACCTCACCGGCAAGGAGTACCAGATGCTGGAACTCCTCTCGCTCCGGAAGGGCACGACGCTCACCAAGGAGATGTTCCTCAACCATCTCTACGGCGGCATGGACGAGCCGGAACTGAAGATCATCGACGTGTTCATCTGCAAGCTGCGCAAGAAGCTCGCCAACGCCAGCCAGGGCAAGAACTACATCGAGACCGTCTGGGGCCGCGGCTACGTGCTGCGCGAGCCGATGGACGCCGAAGAGCGCATGGCGGTCTGATCCACCCGGATCACCGCCACCCTCGAAAAACCCCGTGCGGCTCGGCCGCGCGGGGTTTTCGCTTTTTTTCGGACTTACCGGTTCGGCGCTACCGGACCCCGGTCGCGGAGAAGACTTGGGCCGCCGGCGCCACGACCACGTAGCCGCCGCACGGGGCGGTCCGGGTGATCACCGCGCTGGCGACGCCCCAGACATAGGTCCCGCCGCGATCCTGCGCGACGACCGGGCCACCGGAATCGCCGAAGCAGATCCGGGCGCCGTTCGCCCGGGCGATGGTCAGGCCGGTGTTGCTGGCCGCGACCGGCGTCAGGGTCGCGGTGCGCAGGCGCCCGACGCCCCGCCCGGACAGGCCGGCCCCCGCGATCCGCAGGCTTTTGGGCAAGCGCCGGGGATCGGCCGCGAGCGGCACCGGGCGCCGGTCGCGCACCGGCTCGGTCAGGCGCAGGACCGCGAGGTCGAGGGACAGGTCGGCGAGGCTCACGTCGGGCGCCGCGTTCGGCAGCATCTCGCCGGGATCGGGGCTGTAGCGGGCCGCGACCCGGGCGCCGTAGACCGGACGCGCCGGCTCGGTGCCGCGGAAGAACACAACGAGGGCGCCGAGCGGATCGCCGTTCACGCAATGCGCCGCGGTGAGCACGAGATCCGGGGCGATCAGGATCCCGGTGCAGCGCGTGAGCCGCAGCGCCTCCTCGGGCTGGATGATGGTGCCGATGGCGACGGTGGCCTGCGCCAGGGCGTCCCGCCCCGCGGGCGCCCCGCCGTCGATGGCGGCGGCCGGCAAGGCCAGGCCGAGCCCCACCGCACAGGTGAATCCGGCCCCGGCGAGCCGCGTTCCGACGGTCCTCGATCTGGTCACGCGCGAACCCTGCTGCCTCAAGCCCCGCTCCAGAGATGCGGCAAGGGCGACCCGGCGCAAGCGGGCGAGAGGACGCGGTCGCCGCGACGACCACGTTGGCGCCGGCCGGATCGCGTGATCAGCCCGCCACGGTCCAGGTGCTGGTCCCGTCCTTGTTGTCCTTCACCGACACGCCCATGGCGGCCAGCGCGTCCCGGGCGCGGTCCGAGGCGGCCCAGTCCTTGGCCGCGCGGGCGGCCTTGCGCTCCGCGATCAGCGCCTCGACGGCGGGCACGTCGACCCCGGACGCCGCGACCTGATCCTGCTCGCGGGCGCTGCGGGTGCGGGCGAGTAGGCCGAACAGGTTCGCGCCGGCCCGCAGGGTGGATCCGTCGTCGGTGAGTGCGTGCAGCGCGTTGATCGCCGCCGGGGTGTTGAGGTCGTCGCTGAGCGCCTCGACCACCGTGCCGGGCGCGGTTTCGGCGGCCGGTTCGTCTCCGGCGGCGTTGTACCAGCGGTCGAGCACCCGGCTCGATTCCTCGAGCCCGCGCAGGGTCCAGTCGATCGGCTGCCGGTAGTGCGTCTTGAGCATGGTCAGGCGCACGACCTCGCCGGGCCAGTCGTTCAGCACGTCGCGGATGGTGATGAAGTTGCCCAGCGACTTGGACATCTTCTCCCCCTCCACCTGGAGGAAGCCGTTGTGCAGCCAGACATTGGCCATCACGGGCGTCCCGAAGCAGCAGCGGGACTGCGCCACCTCGTTCTCGTGGTGGGGGAAGATCAGGTCGATCCCGCCGGCGTGGATGTCGAAGGTCTTGCCGAGGTGCTTGGCCGACATGGCGGAGCACTCGATGTGCCAGCCGGGCCGGCCGGGCTCGGCGATGCCGGCGGGCGACGGCCAGGACGGCTCGCCCGGCTTCGACGGCTTCCACAGCACGAAGTCGAGGGGCGAGCGCTTGTAGGGCGCGACCTCGACCCGGGCGCCGGCCTCCATCTCGTCGAGGGGCCGCTTCGAGAGGCGGCCGTACTCGGGCATGGCCGGCACGTCGAACAGCACGTGCCCCTCCGCCACGTAGGCGTGCCCCCCGGCCACCAGCGCGTCGATCATCGTGCGCATCTCGGCGATGTGATCGGTGGCGCGGGGCTCGATGAAGCGGGGCGGCGCGCCCGGATCGTTCACATCCTCGGGACCGAGGACGCCGAGGTCGCGGATGTCCCGGTGGAACTGCGCGAGCGTGCCGTCGGTGAGTTCCCGGATGGAGATGCCGCGCTCGGCCGCGCGGGCGTTGATCTTGTCGTCCACGTCCGTGACGTTGCGGGCGTAGGTCACATGCGCCGGCCCGTAGAGGTGGCGCAGCAGCCGGAACAGCAGGTCGAAGACGATGATCGGGCGCGCGTTGCCGATATGGGCCGCGTCGTAGACCGTCGGGCCGCAGGCATACATCCGCACCTGGGCGGGATCGATCGGCGCGAACGCCTCCTTGGCACCGCTGAGCGTGTTGTAGAGCCGCAACATCGGCGCCATGAAACTCATCCCCTTCCGGCGCCGCGGCCGAATCCCGGCGCCGCGCCGTCGCCGGAAAACCGGCCCTGCCTTCAACGACCTGCGGGCGCTGCGCCGCGAAGAGCGGCCGAACCGTGACGGCTCGGGTACCGCCGCGGCGGTTCGCTGTTGCACTGCGGCGACGGTGCCGCCCGCCCGATGGGGCTAACGCAAAAGCGTGAGGAATTCGAGATGGTCCGCGCAAGCGGCGGGTAAGCCTTCCTTAACCGCGCCGTCGGACCGTCCGGACCAAGCTCCGCAACCTCAAGATCCTGTGCCCAAGGACGATCCATGCGACGCACGGCCGTTGGTTACTTCGTCATCGCCGCCCTGGCCACGGCCGGCCTGGCGCAGGGCGCGTTCGCCGGCAGCGACGGCGAGACGCCCGCGAAAGTGCCGGCCCATGTCGAGAAGACCTTCCTGATCCCGTCGAGCGACGGCTACGGCGTCGGCGATTGCCTGACGACCCCCGGCAGCGAGTGCGGCCAGGTCGTCGCCAACGCGTGGTGCGAAGCGCAGGGCTACGCCGCCGCCAACACGTACGGGATCGCGGCCGCCGACGAATATACCGGCGCGATCGAACAGCCGATCGCGACCCCGACCGAGCGCCCGATCCGCATCACCTGCCGGGACTGAACGGCGCCCCGGCAGTCCGTCGTCAGCTCTTCACGAACTCCGAGCATTTCGGCGCCGGCTCCGTGCCCCAGGGCGCCAGCGGCACCGCCGAGGTCGAGTTCTTCGGCGAACCCTGCACGACCTTGTCGGAATAGACCATGTAGATCAGCGTGTTGCGCTGGGCATCACAGCCGCGCACGATCTGCATCGACTTGAAGATCAGCGAACGCCGCTCGCTGAACACGACCTCGCCCTGGCTCAGCTTGCCCTTGAAGGCGATCGGCCCGGTCTGGCGGCAGGCCAGCGAGATGTCGGAGACGTCCTCGGCCAGGCCGAGCGTCCCCTTGATGCCGCCCTTCTCAGGCTGCGTATACCAGCAGGCGACCCCCGACACGGCCGGGTCGTCGATGCCGTAGACCACCAGCTTGTCGTTGGGCGTCAGCGGTCGCCAGACCGTGGATTTGGAAAAGATCCGGTCCGGCTCTTCGGCCGAAGCGGGTCCGGCCGCCGACAGGCCGAGGGCAACCAACCCAACATAGGTGAGACTCCGAAACCACATCACGGGTCAATTCCCTGCTCAAGCACGCGGCCCGGATGTAGGAGGGGTGTCACCCGCTTACGAGGGGGCGTACAGTCAAGCTGCTTCGGTCCCGAGGCCGGGGCAGAACAGCGCCAGACCGAGGGGACCACGGCATTCCCGATCACGCGATGCAGCCGATGCTTGACCGCCCGATCGTCCGTTCGCTCGGCCGCCTCATCCTGAGCGCGGCGCTGGCGTGCGGTCTGTCCCTCAGCCTCGACACGGCCCGGGCGCAGGACGCGCCGGCCGGTCCGCCCGTCGTCGGCGAGCCGCGGTCCGGCACGCCGCAACTGCCCTCGCCCACCTGCCGGCGTTACCGGGCGGAACTCGCCTCCGTCCAGACGGGGGCCAGCACCACGCGGGCGCTCAACGACGAGATCGGGCGGCTGGAAGCCTATTTCCGCGGCCTGAACTGCGAGGGCGGCAAGTTCCTGTTCTTCGACACGCGCCCGCCCCAGTGCGGCGCCGTCGAGCAGCGCATCCGCGCGCTCAAGGCCACCTATGGCGGCGCTGTGTTCGACGACAGCGGCGCCCGCAAGCGCGAGCTGCAGGGCCTGGTCGCCGCCAACTGTCCGGCCCGGGAAACCTATGCGGCGAGCGGCGAGAGCTACGCCAAGGGCGGCCCGCAGATGGTCTGCGTGCGCACCTGCGATGGCGGCTTCTTCCCGATGCGCAACCTGCCCGAGGGGCGCGGCGGCGCGGACGAGATGTGCCAGGCGCTCTGCCCCGGCACCGAGGCGCAGGCCTACTCCATGCCGTACGGCGACGAGGCGCTGAAGCACGCTGCCTCGGTGAAGGGCAGCCGCGCCTATGCGAGCCTCGCCAACGCGTTCAAGTTCCGCAAGGAATTCGTCCCGAACTGCTCCTGCAAACCTCAGAACCAGACCTGGGCGCAGTCCCTCGTGAAGGCCGAGAGCATGCTGGTGCGGCACAAGGGCGACATCTTCGTCACGCCCATGCAGGCCGAGGCCCTGTCGCGTCCCAAGGTACGCCTGACCCTGGTCGGCCGGGCCGACCGGACTGCGGCCGAACTCGCCGCCGACGCGGCCGGGCGGGCCGGGGTCGAGATGGGCGCCGGCGCGGCGGGCGGCAAAGCCGACGCGGCTCAGCCGAGTGTCGTGAAGCCCGACCACGTGGCCGTGCGGATCATCGCCCCGGACATGATCGCGGTGCCCCAGCGCCTCACGCCCTGACGGAGTCTTGAGCGGCCGGGGCGGAACCATACGCCGCGCATCGGGTTCGGGTCGGCTCGATCCGATACGAGGCTCCGATGCGGCTGCTGCGACTGATCCTTCTCACCGGCACGGTGCTCCCGGGCCTGACCCTGACGCAGCCCGCGGGCGCATCCCCGAGCCCGATGCTCCTGGCCCAAGGTGGCCCGGCCGAGCGCGGCCCGGACGAGCGCGGCCCGCGCGGCGGCGGCGAGCCACCTCATGGCGGCCCGCGGCCCGAGCGGCCGCCGCAGGAG
>NZ_VRVG01000103.1:0-20139 GCF_008040085.1 Methylobacterium sp. WL7
GTTCCGGCTCGGCCGCCGGGGGGAGCGGCCGGGGCGCGGGCGGCTGCACCGCGTCGGCCAGGCGCCGGTAGGCGACGGTCCCGGGCAGGCTTACGGGATCGAGGAACCCAGAGAAGGTCGGGTTCGGCTCGGCATGGCCCAGCAGCAGCCAGCCGTCCGGCCGGAGCCTGCGCCCGAGGCCGCGCACCACCGCGGCCACCGTCTCGGCCTCGAAATAGATCAGCACGTTGCGGCAGAGGATCAGGTCGTACCCCTCGCCCGGCGGGGTCTTGGGCTCGATGAGGTTCAGGAGGTTGCCGCGCTCGAACCGCACCAGCGCGCGGAACTCCGGCCGCAGGGCGTAGCCGCCCTCGCGGCGGATCCCGGGGGCGGGGGGCAGGCGCGTGAAATAGCGCAGCCGCTCCTCCGGCGGCATGGTGCGCAACGCCCAGCGCCCGTACTCGGCGGCCCGGGCGGTCGCCAGCGCCTCGACGCTGATATCGGTGCCGAGGATCGCGATCCGCCAGTCGGGCAGGGCGTCCCCCAGGGCCTCGCGGACCAGGATCGCCAGGGAATAGGGCTCCGCGCCAGTCGAGCAGCCGGCGCTCCAGATCCGCAGGGTGCGGTCATGGCTGCGGGCCGCGATCAGCGCCGGCAGGATCGTCTGGCGCAGGGCCTGGAACTGCTCGGCGTAGCGGAAGAAGAAGGTCTCGCCGACGGTGATCTCGGCCTCCAGGCAGGCCCATTCCGCCTCGCCCCGGGAGCGGTCGGCCAGCAGGGCGCCGTAGGCGGCGCAGTCGGCGATGGCGGTGGCCCGGAAGCGCCGGCGCAGGCGCTCGATCAGGAGTTCGTCCTTGTCGATGTAATAATGGTGGCCCGTGCGGGCGATGATGCGCGCCTTCAGGGCAGCGTAGGCGGAGTCGTCGCCCGGATCGGGGCGGGGCGGAACGTGGCGCGCCATCGTGGGATCAGGCGGAGGGCGGCAGGGCGGCGAGGCGCTCGGCGGCGGCCCGCGTCAGGGCCGCGACCCGGGCCCGTTCCTGCGCGGTCAGCAGGCCCTCGGGCGCCAGGGCGTGCACCAGGCGGTCGCCGATCACGAGTTCGGCGGCCACGCAGCCGTTGAGCGTCCCGGTCTCCTCGGCCGGCCGGATCGCGGAATCCGGGACGATTACGAGGTCGGCGGCGCGATCGACGAGGTAGGCGACCGCGTCGTCGCGGGTCAGCACGAGATGCGCGTAGAGGCCCGGCGCGGACGCCGCGGGGCGCAGGCCGAGCAGCGGGGCCAGATCGATCACCGGGATCGGCGCGCCGCCGAGATTGAGGAAGCCGGCGAGCCAGCCGCCCGTGGCGGGGGGATTGTGCAGGTCCGGCAGGGGCAGGATCTCGGACACCGCCGCGCGCGGCAGGGCGCAGGGCGTTCCGGCGACATCCAGGAGCAGATAGGCCGAACCGCTGCTGGCCAAAGCCGCCCCCTCCCGCACGCATCCCGGTCGCCGTCGCGTCTGGACAGGCCGCGAGATAGGCGCTCGGACCCCGGCAAGCAATCATTCGCCTCCCAAACGCGGGATCGGGGAACCAAGTCTCCTCTTAGCCGCTTATTTTCCGACGCAGCGGCTCGACCCAGACGACGGGTGGCGCCTCGCCTGCGACTGTCTACGCCCAGGGATTGATCATGAGGAAACTTCTGTTGGCCGCCGCGTCGCTGACGCTGCTCGCGGGCTCCGCGTACGCCCAGGGCAACTCGCCCTACAACTCCTCCGGCGCCCAGGCGGGCGGTCCCCGCGGCGGAATGGAGCGCGCCGGCGAAGCCGCCGCCATGGGGCGCGGTGCCGCTCCGGTCGAGCGCCCGATGATGCGCAAGCGCATGAAGCACAAGCGGATGATGAAGCATCACCGCCGGATGCGTCACCACCAGATGTGATCACGCCGGGACGCCGCATGGCGGCGTCACCCGGACGAACGGGCCTGTCGCACTCGCGGCAGGCCTTTTTTGTTGGTGTCTCGGACGCCTTTCAAACGATCCTCTTCGACTATGACATGCGCCCACCCTTCCCCCCTTTGCGGGGTAGGGAGACGACGCGTGTGGCTAGCCGAACTCCATGGTCCGACGAGGGAGGTGCCTGCGGCACACCCGCCGCCTGTGCGAATCCGAATCCGCAGCGCCGCGATCCGGTTGCCCCACCGCCCGAGCCGGTTCACTCTCTCGCGAAAGCCGCCACACCCATAAGATGTTCGAAAACGAACATCTGCGCCCGCGCGGAGCGGGAAACGCCAGGAGTTTTGATGTCACGACCGCTCGACCGGAGATCCGAGGACAGGGTCGAGGTGTCCGGCGTCGAGGGACGGCGCAGCGCCATCGTGGCGTCCGTGCGCCAGCGGGGCTTCGTCACCATCGAGGCGCTCGCCGCGCAGTTCGGCGTCACCGTCCAGACGATCCGGCGCGACCTCAACGAGCTGAGCGCGGAGGGGCGGCTGGAGCGCTACCGGGGCGGGGGCGGGCTCCCGTCCAGCGTCGAGAACATCGACTACGCCGACCGCCGGGTGACCCTGCTGCCGGAAAAGACCCGGATCGGCCGGTTGGCAGCGAGCCGGATCCCATCCCACTGCTCGGTCTTCGTCAACATCGGCACGACCCCCGAGGCGGTGGCCCGGGAATTGACCCGGCACGACGACCTCAGCGTCATCACCAACAACCTCAACGTCGCGCTGTCGCTCGCCGAGGCCACGGAATTCCACATCGTCGTGGCTGGCGGCACCGTGCGCAACCGCGACGGCGCGGTACTGGGTCAGCTCACCTGCGACACGCTCAGCCAGTTCCGGGTCGACGTGGCGGTGATCGGCATCAGCGGGATCGATGCCGACGGCGCGCTGCTCGACTACGATTACGAGGAGGTGCGGGCGACGCAGACCATCCTGGCCCATGCCCGCAAGACCTTCCTGGTGGCGGATCATACCAAGTTCACCCGGAGGCCGATGGTGCAGGTCGGGCGCCTGGATCAGGTCGACACGTTCTTCACCGACCGGATGCCGCCCCCGGACGTCGTCGCGATGATCGAGCGCCAGGGTGTGACCCTGGCGGTGGCGGACAACGTGGGCGAACCGTAACGAACACGCATTTTTTCGCTTGCGAAAATCTGCAGGCGGCTCAATATGTCCTCAACCTGCCATCGAGGGCGGGAGAGGAGGAACAATGCCGGCTGCACAGCGCCAGCGCGAGCCGTCCGACGCCTACGATCTTCTCATCATCGGCGGCGGCATCAACGGCACCGGGATCGCACGCGACGCGGCGGGCCGCGGCCTGTCGGTCCTGCTGGCCGAGCGCGGGGATCTGGCCGGCTTCACCTCCTCGTCCTCGACGAAGCTGATCCATGGAGGCCTGCGCTACCTCGAATATTACGAGTTCCGCCTCGTCCGCGAAGCCCTGGCCGAGCGCGAGCGGCTGCTGCGCCAGGCCCCCCACGTGATCTGGCCCCTGCGCTTCGTTCTGCCCCACGATGAGGGCCTGCGCCCGGCCTGGATGCTGCGGCTCGGCCTGTTCCTGTATGACCATCTCGCGCGGCTGCGGACCCTGCCGGGCTCCAAGTCCGTGAACCTGCGCAGCTCGCCCTACGGCGCGCCGCTGCAAAAGCGGCTGACCAAGGGCTTCGTCTATTCCGACTGCTGGGTCGAGGACAGCCGCTTGGTCGTGCTCAACGCCATGGATGCCCGCGAGCGCGGCGCCACGGTGCTGACCCGCACGGGCGTCGTCTCGGCCCGGCGCGACGGAGACGGCTGGGTCGCGACGCTCCGCGACGAGCGCGGCGGCGGCGAGCGGACCATACGGGCCAAGGCCGTGGTCAACGCCGCAGGCCCGTGGGTGAGTGCGACGCTGGGCGGCACGCTCGGCATCAACAGCCGCGCAGCGGTCCGTCTGATCAAGGGCAGCCACATCGTGGTGAAGCGCCTGTTCCCGGGGGACCAGGCCTATATCCTGCAGCAGCCCGACAAGCGCATCATCTTCGCGATCCCCTACGAGCGCGACTTCACGCTGATCGGCACCACCGACGTGCCCTATGACGGCGAGCCCGGGCCGGTCTCGATCTCCCCCGAGGAGACCGACTACCTCTGCGGCTGCATCAACCGCTCGTTCGACACGCGCATCACCCCGGCCGACGTGGTCTGGAGCTATTCGGGCGTCCGCCCGCTCTACGACGACGCGGCCGAGAACGCCTCCGCGGTGACCCGCGACTACGTCCTCGACGTGGAGGACCAGGGCGGCAGGGCGGCGGTTCTGTCGGTGTTCGGCGGCAAGATCACCACGTATCGGCGGCTGGCCGAGCACGCGATCGAGAAGCTCAAGCCGTTCTTCCCCGGCCTCAAGCCGGCCTGGACCGGCGAGGCGGTGCTGCCCGGCGGCGCCATGCCGGACGCGGACTTCGATTCTTTCCTCGCCAAGCTCCAGGCGGAAAAGCCGTTCCTGCCTACCGAGACCGCGCGGCGCCTCGCCCGCGCCTACGGGACCAAGACGCGCGAGATCGTCGGGACCGCGCAATCCATGGCGGATCTCGGCGAGGTGTTCGACGGTGGCCTCACGGCGGCCGAGGTCGATTACCTGCGCGTCGCGGAATGGGCGGTCACCGCCGAGGACATCCTCTGGCGCCGCTCGAAGCTTGGCCTGCGCACCGGCCCCGAGAGCGCCGCGCGGCTTACCGCGTACCTCGACCGCAGGGCCGAGGCAGCATGATCTTGCCGAACCCGATCCGGCGCGAGACCGGTCGGACATAACTCAGGGAGGGAACGATGAGCCGTTACGTCGGGGCCATCGACCAGGGCACCACGAGCAGCCGCTTCATGGTGTTCGATCGCGAGGGCAGCGTGATCGCGCTGGCCCAGGCCGAGCACGCGCAGATCTATCCGGCTCCTGGACATGTCGAGCACGACGCCGCCGAGATCTGGACGAAGACCCAGGGTGTGATGCGCGAGGCCCTGGACAAGGCCGGCCTCCAGCCCACCGACCTCGCGGCCGTCGGCATCACCAACCAGCGCGAGACCACGCTGATCTGGGACCGGCGCACCGGCAAGCCGCTGCACAACGCCCTGGTCTGGCAGGATACCCGCAACGACCGGCTGGTCTCCGAATTCGCCCGCGACGGCGGCCGCGACCGGTTCCGCGACCTCACCGGCCTGCCGCTGGCGAGCTATTTTTCGGGTCTCAAGCTGCGCTGGCTGCTCGACCATGTCGACGGCGCCCGGGAGCGGGCCGAGGCCGGCGACGTGCTGTTCGGCAACATCGACACCTGGCTGGTCTGGAACCTCACCGGCGGCACCGAGGGCGGGCTGCACGTCACCGACGTGACCAATGCCAGCCGCACGCAGTTGATGTCGCTGAAGACCCTGGAATGGGACGACGGCATGCTGAGCGTCTTCGGCATCCCGAAGGCGATGCTCCCCAGAATCGTCTCGTCGAGCGAGGTCTACGGCGAGACCAAGGCGCCGTTCGCGGGCGTGCCGATCGCCGGCATCCTGGGCGACCAGCAGGCGGCGCTGTTCGGGCAGACCTGCTTCGCACCCGGCGAGGCCAAGAACACCTACGGCACCGGCTGCTTCGCGCTGATGAACACCGGCACCGAGCCGGTCCCGTCCAAGGCCGGCCTGGTCACGACCCTGGCCTACCGCCTCGACGGCGAGAAGCCGGCCTACGCCCTGGAGGGCTCGATCGCGATCACCGGCGCCCTGGTGCAGTGGCTGCGCGACAACCTCCACATGATCAAGGATTCGGCCGAGGTCGAGACGCTGGCCACCACGGTCGAGGACAATGGCGGCGTCTACTTCGTGCCGGCCTTCTCGGGCCTCTACGCGCCGCACTGGAACGAGGGCGCCCGCGGCCTGATCATCGGCCTGACCCGCTACGTCAACCGCGGACACATCGCCCGCTCGGTTCTGGAGGCGACCGCCTTCCAGACCCACGAGGTGCTGGACGCCATGGCCAAGGATTCCGGCATTCCCGTCAAGGAGCTGCGGGCCGATGGCGGCATGGTCGCCAACAACACGCTGATGCAGTTCCAGGCCGACATGCTCGACGTGCCGGTGGTGCGCCCGAAGGTCTCCGAGACCACGGCGCTCGGCGCCGCCTACGCGGCCGGCCTCGCGGTCGGCTACTGGAAGGGCCTCGACGACCTCAAGCGCAACTGGGGCGTCGACAAGCGCTGGACCCCGAAGATGGATGCCGGCCAGCGCGAAAAGATCGCCGCCGCCTGGGGCCGGGCGGTGCAGCGCTCCTTCGACTGGAAGCTCGACGAGGATTGAGCGGGCCGGTCCCGGGGTCCGAAAGGGCTCCAGCCCAGCCCGTACAAGGTGTTTCCGGAAGTGCGGGAACACCGACCAGACGCGCTCTCCTCCCCCTTGTGGGGAGGGGAAACACGCGGCTCTTTCGATACGTGACAGCCATGGATCGAGATCCTGGCATCCAGATCAAACACCTTAAAGGGCTGGGTCGCAGACCTTTTGAAAAAGATGTTCCGACCCTCGACCGAAGCCTGAGGTCGAGGACGGCAAAACCTCAAAAAAGAAGACTTTCGTAACAAGACGACCTTTGGGGGAGACCAGACCATGACGTCGCCATTCCTGGGTGAATTCCTCGGCACGATGACGTTGATCGTGCTGGGAGACGGCGTCGTCGCCGGCGCCCTGCTCAAGCGATCCAAGGCGGAGAACGCCGGCTGGATCGCGATCACCGCCGGCTGGGCCTTCGCGGTGCTCGCCGGGATCTTCGTCGCCACCGCCACCGGCAGCCCGGACGCGCATCTCAACCCGGCCGTGACCGTGGCGGGCGCCGTCAGCTCCGGCGATGTCTCGAAGCTCGCCGTCTACATCCCGGCCCAGATGCTCGGCGCCTTCGCGGGCGCGGCGATCGTCTGGCTGCACTACCTGCCGCACTGGGCGGCGACTCCCGAGCAGGACCTGAAGCTTGCCTGCTTCTGCACCGGGCCGGCGATCCGGGACGCCAAGGCCAACTGGACCTCCGAGATCATCGCCACCTTCTTCCTGATCCTGACCATCTCGGCGCTGGTGACCAACACGCTGGGCGCCTCCGGGGCGATCCCGCGGGGAGTCGCGCCCTACATGGTCGGCATGCTGGTCTGGGGCGTCGGCCTCTCGCTCGGCGGCACAACCGGCTACGCCATCAACCCCGCTCGCGATCTCGGGCCGCGCATCGCCCACGCGGTCCTGCCGATCGCCGGAAAGGGCGCGTCCGACTGGGGCTACGCGCTGGTTCCGGTGGGCGGCCCGGTGATCGGGGCGGCACTGGCCGGCCTGCTCGTGCGGGTGCTCGGGATCTGACGGAAACGCGGCATCCTCAACCACCGCATGGCGTCCCGGCGTCGCGGTGGTTTGCGGCGCGGGGCCGGGCGCCTTAAGTCAGTCTCTATTGACCGACCGCGCCCCCGGGCGCTTCCCCGCGGTGTGGCATGGCCATCGTCCTCGATATCCTGAAGAACGATCCGCGCTCCGCGCGCCTGCGCCACCCCGAGAAGGCGCACCGGCCGGACCAGCCCGTCCAGGCCAAGAAGCCGGACTGGATCCGGGTCAAGGCGCCAGGCTCCAAGGCCTGGACCGAGACCCAGAAGATCGTGCGCGAGCACGGCCTCGTCACGGTCTGCGAGGAGGCCGGCTGCCCCAATATCGGCGAGTGCTGGGAGAAGCGGCACGCCACCTTCATGATCATGGGCGACACCTGCACGCGGGCCTGCGCCTTCTGCAACGTCCGCACCGGCCTGCCCGACGCCCTGGATCAGCGCGAGCCCGAGAAGATCGGCGACTCGGTGGCCAAGCTCGGCCTGCACCACGTGGTGATCACCTCGGTGGACCGGGACGACCTGAAGGACGGCGGCGCCCAGCATTTCGCCCGGACCATCGCGGCGATCCGTCGGGCGAGCCCCGGCACCACGGTGGAGATCCTCACCCCCGACTTCCTGCGTAAGGACGGGGCCCTGGAGGTCGTCGTCGCGGCCAAGCCCGACGTGTTCAACCACAACCTTGAGACGGTGCCGGCCAAGTACCTCACGGTGCGGCCGGGCGCCCGCTACTTCCACTCGGTGCGCCTGCTGCAGCGGGTGAAGGAACTCGACCCGACCATCTTTACCAAGTCCGGTATCATGGTCGGGCTCGGCGAGGAACGCAACGAAGTGCTCCAGCTGATGGACGATCTGCGCTCGGCCGAGGTCGACTTCCTGACCATCGGCCAGTACCTGCAGCCGTCCAAGAAGCATCATGAGGTCGTGCGCTTCGTGCCGCCCGACGAGTTCAAGACCTACGAGACCACCGCCTACGCAAAGGGCTTCCTGCTGGTCTCGGCCACGCCGCTCACCCGCTCGTCGCACCATGCCGGCGAGGACTTTTCCAAGCTGCAGGCGGCCCGGCTCGCCAAGCATGCTGCCTCGCATGCCCCTTCGCACGCCCCCGCCCTCTCGGCCTGAGCACGTCGGAACAGAAATGCCGTCCTTCCGGGTTACCCGCACGGTGCGGCATTCGCCGCAGCAGATGTACGATCTCGTGGCCGACGTGGAGCGCTACCCGGAATTCCTGCCGCTTTGCGAATCCCTGCGGGTGATCCGCCGCCAGGAGATGCCGGAGGGCGGGCAGGTGTTGGTCGCCGAGATGGGCGTGGGCTACAAGGCGATCCGCGAGCGCTTCACGACTCGGGTCAGCCTCGATCCGGCCAACCACAAGATCGTGGCCGAGTACATCGACGGCCCGTTCCGGCACCTCGAGAACCGCTGGTCGTTCAAGGAGGCCCCGAACGGGGGCTGCGCCGTGGACTTCTTCATTACCTACGAATTCAAGAGCCGGACGCTGGGCCTCCTGATGGGTACGATGTTCGACCGCGCCTTCCGCAAGTTCACCGACGCCTTCGAAGGCCGGGCGGACCGGATGTACGGCACCGCCTGAACGCGTCAGGTCCGGGCCGGCGCGGATACGTGCTCCGGCCGCACGCCCATCCCGATCATTCGGGCGGGCAGGATCTGGAGCATCGGCAGCCTGTCGAGGATCCGCAGGGCGAGCGGCGCCCGGAATGGCGCATCGGCCTTGAGCGTGGTGGCGATCACCCGGGCCTGGATGATCCGCTGCAGCGCCTGCGTCGCCCGGACCGGGAACATCCGCCGGGCCTGGACCCGGGCGAGGTCGGCCTCGGCGACCGGCCCGGACCGCAGGGACGCGGCCAGGATGTTGGCCGCCGCCACCGCATCCTGGATCGCGAGGTTGATGCCGACCCCGCCCACCGGCGACATCGCGTGTGCGGAATCGCCGATGCAGAGCAGGCCGGGGCGATGCCATCGCTCAAGCCGGTCGATGGTCACGGTGAGGAGCTTGACCGCGTCCCAGTCGGCGATGGACTCGGTGCGGTCGGCCAGGAACGGCGCCATCTCGGCCACCGCCGCCCGGAAGGCCGGCAGCCCCCTGGCCCGGAGTGCCGCATCGCCGCCCTTCGGGACCAGGTAGGCGCATTGCCAGGTATCGCCCCGGTCGAGGGTGATCAGGAGACGCCCCGGCGCGAACCGCCCGGCCGCCGCCTCGGGGTCGCCGTCCCGGCGGGGCAGGCGGAACCACAGCACGTCGATGGGTGCCCCGAAGGCCCGGGGCACCAAGCCGGCGCGTTCGCGCATCAGCGAATGGCGGCCATCCGCGCAGAGCACGAGGTCGGCTCGGATCGCCACCGGCACGTCCGGCCCGTCGGCCCGCACGCCCGCGACCCGGCCCTCCACCTCGACGAGGTCGCGGGCCTCGGTCCTGCGGATCAGTTGGAACCCCGGATAGCGGGCCGCCTCGCCGGCGAGAAAGTCCAAAAAATCCCATTGCGGCATGAAGGACAGGAAGCGGTTGCGGGTCGGCAGCCGGCTGAAGTCGGCCACCTTGTAGCTCCGGCCGTTCACGACCCCCGAGAAGGACCCGACCCGCCGCTGGGGCAGGGCGCGGAAGCGCTCGGCGAGGCCGAGTTCGTCTATCAGGTCGAGGGTGGAGGGGTGGATCGTGTCGCCGCGGAAGTCGCGCAGGAAATCCGCGTGCTTCTCCAGCACCGTGACGGCGATCCCGGCCCGGGCGAAGAGCAGGCCGGCCATCATCCCGGCCGGGCCGCCGCCGACGATGCAGAGTTGGGTCTTCAGGCTGGCCATCGACCCCTCCCGCCGTTGGATCAGTCCGCCAGCGCTCCTTCGAGCAGGCCGAGCGCGTCCGCGACCGCCGCGCGGCGGATCGCGCCGCGTCCGAGGTCGCCGTAGCGCCGCTCCAGGTGCCGGCGTCCGCCGTCGCGCAGGGCCAACCCGAAATGCACCAGCCCGACCGGCTTCTCGGCGCTGCCGCCGCCGGGGCCTGCAATACCTGTGATCGCCACCGCGACCGTGGCGCGCGAGGCCGAGAGCGCCCCGCAGGCCATCGCCCGGGCCACGTCCTCGCTGACGGCGCCGTGCCGGTAGATCAGGTCCATCGGCACCCCGATCGCCTCCGCCTTGGCCTCGTTCGAGTAGGTGACGTAGCCGCGCTCGACCACCGCCGAGGAACCCGGCACCGCGGTGAGCAGCCCCGCCACCAGTCCCCCGGTGCAGGATTCGGCCGTGACGATCGTGCGACCGGCCTCGGCGTAGGCCGCGACCAGCGCCTCGGCGCGGTCGAGAAGCTCCGTGTCGTCGATCATCGCGCGCGGTTCGCCCTGGGCCGGAGCGCCCTATCTCGTGTTGTGACGCAAGGCCGGCCCCGGCTCAAGGACTGGCCGCCCAGACAGGAAACCCAACACCGATGATCTTCCCCGCGACCACGGCCCTCTACGCCGCGCTGCTCGCCCTCGTGTATCTCGGCCTGTCCGGCTGGGTGATGGGATCGCGCGTCTCCGACAACGTCCTGTTGGGCGACGGCGGCGACGCGTCCCTGCTCAAGCGGGTCCGCACGCACGCCAACTTTTCGGAATACGTGCCGCTGGCGCTGATCCTGGTCGCCCTGCTGGAGGCCGGCGGCAGCGGCCATGGCCTCGTCCAGGGCCTGCTGCTCGCCCTGCTGGTGGGCCGCATCCTACACCCGATCGGCATGTTCGCCGCGCCCAACACCCCCCGCCAGTTCGCCTGCCGGGGCGGCGGGATCCTACTGACGATGGCCACCATCGCCATCGCGGCGATCGCGCTGCTGCTCCGGACGGCTTGAGTTTTCTTTCTTGAGATGGGGCGTCGCCCGGTCAGGCTTGGCACCCCTCCAAACAATCCCCTCATCCTGACGCGACGGAGCGAAGCGGAGGCCTCGAAGGAGGCCTCCAGCCAGCCGCGCGATCCCTGGAGGGCTCGTTCGCGTCTCGCTGCGCTCACACCTCAGCACGAGGGAGGAGGGTGGGATAGAGTCTTTGCCTTGCGTCAGCCGGCCCGGCCGGTTGGCCGTATGCTCCCTCGGTCGCGCCGTCGCGGACCGCAATCGACACCTTTGCGCGGAAGCTGGAGCCGCACGCTGTCCTTCATTTCCCTCTGGGGGGAAGGAACGGCGTCTGCGCCCCTATCCCTGCCGCATCGCTGTCTCGGCCTCGGCATCGAGCACCGGGCCGTCCTCTTCGGGGAGGCGGATCGTGGCGGCGGCCTGGGCGGCGAGGCCCTCGGCGCGGCCGACGAAGCCGAGTTTTTCCGTGGTCGTCGCCTTGATCGAGACGGCACTGAGCGGCACGCCGGCGATGGCGGCGATCCGGGCGCGGATCGCCTCCCGGTGCTGGCCGATCCGGGGCGCCTCGGCGAGCACGGTGATGTCGAGATGGTCGATCCGGCCGCCGCGGGCGCGGACCAGGCCGCAGGCATGGGCCAGGAACTGGTCCGAGGAGGCGCCGCGCCAACGCTCGTCGGAGGGCGGGAAGTGGGTGCCGATATCGCCGTCCGCGATGGCGCCAAGCAGCGCGTCGGTGAGCGCGTGCAGCGCCACGTCGCCGTCGGAATGCGCCAGCACGCCGCGATCGGCCGGGATCTTGATGCCGCCCAGCCAGACATGGTCGCCGGACGTGAAGGCGTGGACATCGAAGCCGGTGCCGAGGCGGGTGACGTAGGCGGTCATGGCGCGGGCTCCGGGCGCTGGCATTTCGGTTGGGTCGGACGCGAAGGCCCAGTCCGCCTCGATCAGATCGGCGGGCTGGGTGATCTTGCGGTTGGCGATGTCGCCCAGGAACACCACCACCGGCAAGCCCGCCCATTCGGCGAGCGCGCCGTCGTCGGTGAAGCCGTCGAGGCCTTGCGCGGCCGCGTCGCGATGCGCAGCGAGCAGGGGGCCGAAGGCGAAGGCCTGGGGGGTCTGGACCGCCCGCAGGTGCTCCCGGGGCGGGGTCTCGATCACGCGGCCGATGCCGGGGGCGATCTCGGCGACGCGCTTGACCGTATCGGTCACCGGCACGCCGGGCACCGCGGCGCCGTGGTCGCGGCCGGCCGCGATCGCCCGGGCGATCAAGGCCGCATCGACGTAGGGGCGGGCTGCGTCGTGCACCAGCACGATCTCCGGCGCTCCGAGCTTGGCCAGCGCCTCGAGGCCGGCGCGCACCGAGAGCTGGCGCGTCGCACCGCCCTCAACGGGGGCACCAATCTTTTCCCGAAGACCGGGGGCGAGTTCGTCCAGGCAACTGAGGAAGAAGTCTGCGGCGTCGGCGGCGATCACCGGCTGGATCCGGTCGATCGTGTCCTGGGCGGCCAGCGCCGCCAGCGTCCGGGTCAGGACCGCCTGGCCGCCGACCCTGCGGTACTGCTTGGGCGTACCGCCGCCGATGCGGATGCCGCGGCCGGCCGCCACGACCACCGCGGCGACGCCGGACTCCGCATCCGCGGGTCCGGTGGCAGGCGTGCCGGTGGCGGGCATGGGCGGCGAACTCGTCGGATCCGGGGAGAGGACGGCAGCGGGCGCGCGGGCCAGCCGTGCTGCCGAACCTCTGCCGTTGAGGGTGCCCGTCGTTTAAGCGGGGGAGGGCCCGAAATCAACGCGCGGCACCCGCTTGCCAGCGGATCGCCCTTGCCTCATTGTTGTGCAGAATGGCGACTGATCATTATTTAAGCGCGCTGCGCCGTGGACGTCCGGATCGCGGGGAGGATTCCCCCGCCCCGCTCTGCCTGCTCGCGCCCCTGTCAGGGGTCACCGACCTGCACATGCGTCGGATCGCCCGGCGCTGCGGCGCGGACGCGGTGGTGTCCGAGATGGTGGCGGCGCGGGAGTTCGCCCGCGGCGCCAACGAGGCTACCCTGCGGGCCGACGGCTCCGGGGTCGACCTGCACGTGGTCCAGCTGGCGGGCTGCGAGGCGGAGCCCATGGCCGAGGCCGCACGCCTCGCGGAGGCCGGCGGCGCCGACGTGATCGACGTGAACATGGGCTGCCCGGCCAAGATCGTCACCGGAATCGCGTCGGGCTCGGCGCTGATGCGCGACCTCGACCATGCCGAAAGGCTGCTCGCGGCCGTGCGCGGCGCGGTGTCGGTGCCGGTCACCGTCAAGATGCGGCTCGGCTGGGACGACGCGACCCGCAACGCCGTCGATCTGGCGACCCGGGCCGAGCGGCTCGGGCTCAACGCCGTCACGGTCCACGGGCGGACCCGGCAGCAATTCTACAAGGGCGTCGCCGACTGGGCCGCGATCCGCCCCGTGGTCGAGGCGGTGTCGATCCCGGTGATCGCCAACGGCGACGTGGTCGACCTCGCCAGCGCCCGGGCGTGCCTAGCCGCCTCCGGCGCCGCCGGGGTGATGATCGGGCGCGCGGCCACAGGGCGGCCCTGGCTGGTCGGGCAGGTCGCGGCGGCGCTGGCCGGCCGGCCGGCGGATCCGCCCTCGCGGTCTGAACAGGCCGGGATGGCGGCTTCGCATTACGCCGGGCTGCTGTCGCTCTACGGCCGCCACATGGGCGTGCGCCACGCCCGCAAGCACCTCGCCGCCTATGCCGAGACCGGCGGGGCGCTGGAGCCGGCCGAGCGCGCCGCCCTCCTCACCACCACCGATCCCGAGGTGGCGCTGGCCCTTCTGGCGCGCGCCTTCGGGGCGGCCGAGATCATCCGGGAGGCCGCGTGACCGAGGACGCCTTTCCGCAGGAGCCCGGCGGCCGGCGCGCCATGTCCGGGGAGGCCGTGCTCAACGCCCTGCCGCTGCCGGTCCTGACCATCGGGGGCGACGAGCGGATCCTCCACTGCAACCACGCCGCGGAGGCCTTCTTCGACTATTCCGCGCGCCTGATGCAGCGGCGTCGCCTGCGCGACATCATCCCGTTCGCGTCGCCGATCATCGCGCTCGTGGCCGACGTCCGGCGCCGCCGGGCCAGCGTCAGCGAGTACCGGGTCGAGCTGACCCAGCCCCGCCTCGGTCTGGAGCGTAGCGTCGACGTGTTCGCCACGCCGCTCGCCGACGACGACGACGCCGTGGTGATGATGCTCCAGGAGCGCACCATCGCGGACAAGATGAACCGCCAGCTCACCCATCGCGGCGCCGCCCGCTCGATGGTGGCGCTCGGTGCGATGCTGGCCCACGAGATCAAGAACCCGCTCGCCGGCATCCGCGGCGCCGCGCAGCTTCTGGAGGGCACCGGCGGCGAGGAGGACCGGATGCTCACCCGGCTGATCTGCGACGAATCCGACCGGATCGTGCGCATCGTCGAGCGGATGGAGCTGTTCGGCGACGAGCGCCCGGCCGACCGCGGCGCGGTCAACGTCCACGGGGTGCTCGACCAGGTGAAGCGCTCGGCGCAGTCGGGGTTCGCGCGCCATATCCGCTTCGTCGAGACCTACGATCCGTCCCTGCCCCCGGTGCTCGGCAGCCGCGACCAGTTGATCCAGGTGATCCTGAACCTGGTGAAGAACGCCGCCGAGGCGATCGGACCGGACGCGGTCGAGGGCGAGATCACCCTGTCCACCGCGTTCCGCACCGGTCTGCGCCTGCAGGTGCCGGGCTCGCGCGAGCGGGTCAGCCTGCCGATCGAGGTCGCGATCCGCGACAACGGCCCGGGTATCTCGGCCGACCTGCTTCCGGACCTGTTCGACCCGTTCGTGACCACCAAGTCGCAGGGCTCCGGCCTCGGACTTGCATTGGTTGCCAAGATCGTGGGCGACCACGGCGGCATCGTCGAGTGCGATCCCGCCCCCCGCCGTACGACGTTCCGCATTCTTCTGCCGATGTCGAGCGCCCGCGACGGGCGCGAATCGTCGGTCGACCCTTGAAATCGTCTTGTGTTTCGGCCGCCCGGCCGGACGTCTGAGTAGAGAGTCATGCCGAACGGCCACATCATCGTCGCCGACGACGACGCCGCCATCCGCACGGTGCTGAACCAGGCACTGTCCCGGGCGGGCTACGAAGTCCGCTCGACGGGCAATTGCGCGACCCTCTGGCGCTGGGTCGCGCAGGGCGAGGGCGACCTCGTCATCACCGACGTGGTGATGCCCGACGAGAACGTGTTCGACCTGCTGCCCCGCATCAAGCGGGTGCGGCCGGAACTGCCGATCATCGTCATGAGCGCGCAGAACACGTTCATGACGGCGATCCGCGCCTCCGAGCGCGGGGCCTACGAGTATCTGCCGAAACCCTTCGACCTGAAGGAGCTGATCGCCATCGTGGGCCGCGCATTGTCGCGTCCCCGGGGAGCGCCTGCGGCCGGCGCGCCCCCCGACAACGAGGACATCCCGCTGGTCGGGCGCTCGCCCGCCATGCAGGAGATCTACCGGGCGCTCGCCCGGCTGATGCCCACCGACCTCACCGTGATGATCACCGGCGAGTCCGGCACCGGCAAGGAGCTGGTCGCCCGGGCGCTGCACGATTACGGCCGCCGCCGCACCGGCCCGTTCGTGCCGGTCAACATGGCCGCGATCCCGCGCGACCTGATCGAATCCGAGCTCTTCGGCCACGAGAAGGGCGCCTTCACGGGCGCCCTCCAGCGCTCGGCCGGCCGGTTCGAGCAGGCCGAGGGCGGCACCCTGTTCCTCGACGAGATCGGCGACATGCCGATGGAGGCCCAGACCCGGCTCCTGCGCGTGCTCCAGCAGGGCGAGTACACCACGGTCGGCGGCCGGTTGCCGATCAAGACCAACGTCCGGATCATCGCGGCGACCAACAAGGACCTGCGGATCTCGATCCAGCAGGGAATCTTCCGCGAAGATCTGTTCTTCCGGCTCAACGTCGTGCCGCTGCGGCTGCCCGCGCTACGGGAGCGGTCCGAGGACGTGCCGGACCTGATCCGCCACTTCTTCGTGCTGGTCGAGCGCGAGGGCCTGACCCGCAAGTCGCTCGACGGCGACGCCATGGAGCGGCTTAAGCGCTACCGCTGGCCGGGCAACGTCCGCGAACTCGAGAACCTGGTCCGGCGGCTCGCCGCCCTGTACCCGCAGGAGACGATCACCGGCCCGGTGATCGAGGCCGAGCTCGACACCCTGCCGCTCGCCGCCCCGGCCTCGGCCAACGGCAGCGCCCGCAAGGCCAACGGCGAATCAGAGACCCTGTCCAGCGCGGTGGAGCGCCACCTGTCGGACTACTTCTCCGGCTACCGGGACACGCTGCCGCCGCCCGGCCTCTATCATCGGATCCTGCGGGAGATCGAAGGCCCGTTGATAGGTGCGGCGCTCGCCGCCACGCGGGGCAACCAGATCCGTGCGGCGGAGCTGCTGGGTGTCAACCGCAACACCCTGCGCAAGAAGGTCCGCGACCTCGACCTGCAGGTGTTCCGCACGGCTCGCTGACGGGTTCCCAAAGGGCTCAGCCCTTTGGCGGGGGTTTCGGGGCGCGCAGCCCCGAACGCGCTCAGCGGCGCGGCAGGATCGGGTCGCCGCGCATCAGGGCGTTGAGCCGCTCGGTATCGAACCCGTTCGGGATGCTGGGCACGGCCGCCTTCGGCGCGGGCGCAGCCTTGACCGGCAGCGGAAGCGACCCGGTGGCCGAGGGCTCGGCCTGGGCGGCGCGCACCACGGCCGGGGGCGCCAGATGGGCGATCCGGTCGGCACTGACGAAGGCGACGATCGCCGTCGAGACCAGCACGAGGACGCCGCCGAAGAGGGAACGCAGGATACGCACGCAGACGACCCGGAACGCGACTTGAGACGGCAACAGATTACCCGCCGGCCCGTTAACGAAGCCCACCCCAAATCGGCGGAGTGGGTGCCAATGTTCGGGAGGCGATATTGACCAACGTGCAGGCCACCGCGAGCGACAGCCCGTTCATCCAGGGGCGCAACGCCCGGCTGTACGGCAAGCCCGCGAGCGAATGTCCCTATCCGGACGGCTCCGAAGACCACGCCGCCTGGATGCAAGCTTACGAGGAGGCTGCGGTCTCCGATCCGCCCGAGACGCCGTGAGCGGTGGGGCCGGGTCGGCGTTAGGCGGTTCAGGCCTCCTCGGTCACGGACCGCATGAGGTTTGAGCCCGCCCGACGCAGGACATCTTCGGCCCATTGATTGAGGCTCGTCCCGGCGAGTTCCGCCGCGCGGGCTGCCTGGGCATGGATATTCGGGTCAATCCGGAGCATCAGCTTGCCGGAATAAGCCTTTTCCGGCTCCTTTCCGATCGCTCGGCACGCCGCGGTGTAGTCGTCCACCGCCTCATGAAACGCGGCCTTCAGCTCGGGCACGGTGTCCGCGTGAAAGCTGATCACATCGTTGATGCCAGCGATTTGGCCGACGAAAAGCTCATCCTCCTCGTCAAACGCGACGCGGGCACGAAAGCCCTGATAGGTCATCGTGTTCACGGCGACTCTCCCGGTGTGACACCGATTTTGATGAGAAACTCGCGTGTGGCGCGCACCTGATAGCGCGCGGCCTCCTTGGCCGGATGCGGCCGATGGAAAGCAGCCACGACGCCTCTGTACTCAAAACGCACCCGTGACCCGGTCCCTTCAATGAGCCGACATCCGACTGCCAGCAGCAAGCTCTCGATGGCGTGCCATTCGATCGAGGCCGGCACCGGATCCTTGTAGATGGCGCGCAAAGTACGCGCATGCCGGCTGTTCATTTCGCGCCCGATCTCGGCACACGAGATATCACGATCTGATACCGCCCTAGGCTCATGGGGTCAATCTGGAGGTCGTACGTCCACCCCTCTAGCGGCGTCACGCTTGACCCCGCCCAAGCCCGCGGGCTTCGTGTGTCGCAGCGCAACGCGATCCCAGAGCCACAATGTCCCTGACGCCCAAGCCCGAATCCAAGGACAAGTACGGGGCGGCGACGCGTCTCGTCCACGCGGGCCGCGATCCGGGCGCGCAACACGGCTTCGTCAACACGCCGATCTATCGCGGCTCGACCGTGCTCTATCCGACCTACGACGCGATCAAGCATCGGCGCGGGCGCTACAATTACGGCACCTCGGCGACGCCCACGATGGATTCGCTCACCGACGCCTGGACGGAGCTCGCCGGCGCCGCCGGCACCGTGGTGACGCCCTCGGGGCTGTCGGCCCTCACGATCGCGCTGATGGCTGCGGTCTCGGCCGGCGACCATCTCCTCGTCACCGATTCCGCCTACCGGCCAACCCGGCAGTTCTGCGACGGCGTCCTGGTCCGGTTCGGCGTCGCGGTCACCTATTACGACCCGACCGTCGGGGCCGGCATCGCGGAGCTGATGCGCCCGAACACCAAGGCGGTGCTGGTCGAGGCGCCGGGCTCCCAGAGCTTCGAGATGCAGGACATCCCGGCCATCGCCGAGGTCGCGCATGCCCGGGGCGCCTGCGTGATCATGGACAACACCTGGGCGACGCCGCTGCTGTTCCCGCCCCATGAACGCGGCGTGGACATCGCGGTCGAGGCCGGCACTAAGTATCTCAGCGGCGGCTCGGACCTGCTGATCGGCCTGACCTCCGCGAACGCCGCGTATTACCCGGCGGTGCGGCGCACCTTCGATCACCTCGCTCCCTGCGCCGGGGCGGAGGACATCTTCCTGGCGCTCCGGGGCATGCGCACCATGGCGCTGCGCCTGCGCGAGCACGGCCGCGCCGGGCTCGAGATGGCCCGGTGGTTCCAGGCGCGCCCGGAGGTGTTGCGGGTGCTGCATCCGGGGCTGCCGGAGGATCCCGGCCACGCGATCTGGAAGCGCGACTTCTCCGGCGCCTCCGGGCTGTTCGGGGTGATCCTCAAGCCCGTGCCCGAGGCGGCTGTGGCCGCGATGCTGGACGGGCTGGAGCTGTTCGGGATGGGCTTCTCGTGGGGCGGCTTCGAGAGCCTGGTGATCCCGTTCGACTGCGCCGGCTACCGGACCGCGACCCAGTGGGCGCCCGGCGGCCCGGCCCTGCGCTTCCATATCGGGTTGGAGGACATCGCCGACCTCCAGGCCGATCTCGAGGCCGGCTTCACGCGCCTGCGGGCGGCGTCCTGACGAGGCGCCGTCACCGCGCGCGATGACGGCGCGATGACAGGGCATTTGACCTTCCCGTCGGATCCTGATTGACCGGCCGGGCATGACCACCAGCCTCTCCGCCGACGGCATTCCGCGCCGCGCACCTGTCGATCGGATCGGCCGCGGGCTCGACGCGCTGAGCCTGACCCATGCCCGCGCCGCGGCCGCCCTGCTGGCGCTCTGCCTGCTGCTGTTCCTGCCCGGGCAGATCTCCCTGCAGCCGATGGACCGGGACGAGCCGCGCTTCGCCCAGGCCTCGAAGCAGATGCTGGAGAGCGGCGACTTCGTCGACATCCGCTTTCAGGGCGAGGCCCGGCACAAGAAGCCGGTCGGGATCTACTGGGCGCAGGCCGCCACGGTTGCGGCGGGCGAGGCGCTCGGCGTGGCCGACGCACGCCGGCAGATCGCCCTCTACCGCATCCCGTCGCTGATCGGCGCCACCGCCTCGGTGCTGCTCGCCTACTGGGCCGCGCTCGCCTTCCTGCCCCGCCGCCCCGCGCTGCTGGCCGCTGCCCTGTACGGCGCCGGGCTGATGCTCTCGGCCGAGGCGCATCTGGCCAAGACCGACGCGCTGCTCGCCGCCTGCGCCACCGCGAGCCTCGGGGCGCTCGCCCGGGTGTGGCTGGCCGCGTATTCCGCGCGTCTCCCTCCCCCCTCTGCGGGGGAGGGTGGCCCTCGCGTCAGCGAGGGTCGGGATAGGGGCAGCGCGACGATGCAGGATTTCACCCTCGTCGCGACGCTTCCGGAACCGGCGCTCCCCTCTCCCGACCCCCTTCGGGGGCCACCCTCCCCCGCAGAGGGGGGAGGGAGGGCGCGTGTCCTGGGCCGCGCCGTATTCC
>NZ_VRVG01000104.1:0-20105 GCF_008040085.1 Methylobacterium sp. WL7
GCCCTCGCTCGTGCCGCTGGTGAGGGTGATGCCGGCGTTGGTCAGGCCGCCGGCGAGCGTCCCGGCATGGGTCAGGGTGGTGCCGGCGAGGGTGATCACCGGCGAGACCAGGCTGGCGGAGGCGGTGAGGCCGAGCCCGCCGGCGGCGACGATGGTCGGGCCGGTGAAGCCGTGGGCTCCGGTCAGCGTGAGCGTGCCGGCGCCGAGCTTGGTCAGGCCGCCGGGGCCGGACAGCGACTGGGTGAGGGTGAAGGTGTTGGCCGGGTCGGCGATGTCGAACCCGCCGCCGCCCGCGGCCCAGGCGATCGGCCGGTCGGTGGCGGTGAAGCCGGTGCCGGTGACCTGGAGGACGCCGCCGTCGAAGCTGAGCGGGGCGGAGGCGGCGCCGAGGCTGGCCTCGCGCGACACGGACAAAGTACCGCCGGCCAGGGTGGTGCCGCCGGTATAGGTATTGGTGCCGGCGAGGGTGAGCGTGCCGGCGCCGGCCTTGGTCAGGCCGCCGGTGCCGTCGAGGGTCCCGGCGAAGGTGGTGGAGCTGTTGTCGCCGCCGGCGGTGAGGCGGGCGGATCCGAGCGCGACGCGGCCCTGTCCGGCGAGCGAGCCGACGGTCTCGCCGTCGGCGAGCGCCAGGGTGGCGCCGGCGCCGACGAGCACGGCGCTGCGGTCGCCGATGGCCTGGCCGCCGCGGGCCAGCAGGGTGCCGGCCGCGATGGTGGTGGCGCCCGCGTAGGTGTTGGTGCCCGACAGCGCGAGGGTTCCGGCGCCGAGCTTGGCCAGGCCGCCGGTGCCGGTGAGCGACTGGGTGAGGGTGAAGGTGTTGGCCGGGTCGGCGATGTCGAGCCCGCCGCCGCCGTTCGCCCAGGTGATCGGCCGGTCGGTGGCGGTGAAGCCGGTGCCGGTGACCTGCAGGACGCCGCCGTCGAAGCTGAGCGGGGCGGAGGCCGCGCCGAGGCTGGCGTCGCGCGACACGGACAAAGTACCGCCGGCGAAGGTGGTGCCGCCGGAATAGCTGTTGGTGCCGGTGAGCGTGAGCGTGCCGCCGCCGGTCTTGATCAGGCTGCCGCGGGTCGGGATCGACGCGAAGGACGCGATGCGGGTGGTCTCGAGCGGGATTTCCGCTTGCCATTCGGCGGCGACCGCTACGGCGGTTCGTGCGTAGTCGGCGCTGGTCAGGCCCGCGAGATAGCTCCCCAGCCGCCAGCCGACATAGCCACGGGCGTAGCCATAGTTGGTGAGTGGCCAATAGCGCCGGTATCCGGTGCCATCAATGAAGGTGTCGAGAATGACGCTGGCGACCGGGTCCGCGCCGGCGACCTTGAGAGCGGTTAGAATGGCCGCCTGATTGCCCCTGCCCAAGGCCTTGACCACAGCGTCGAGGGTGTTGCGCGCCGTGGGAATGGCGGCCTGAAGGGCCGGAACGGTGCGCTGCCGATCCCCGTCTGCCTTCCGGGCGGGCCAGGCGGCGGCCTCGGCATCGTTCTCCTGCTTGCGCTGGACGAGGGCATCCTCTGAGATGTCGTTCGACCACGTGTCGCTGGTGCCGGTCGGCAGGTTGGCGACGACGGGACCGAGGAACTGGCCCGGCCCCTTCATGGCCTTGTTGAGGTCGATCACGCCCCAGCCCCAGATCGCGTTGGGGGCGTTCGGGTTGGCGTCTGGCACGCCATCGACGGCGTTGCGGTGATAGGCGGTGGTGAGCAGGACGTCGCGCGCCTGCTGGTTGGTCATGTACGGATAGCGCTGCATGATCACCGCGAGTGCGCCCGTGGCATGCGGCGCGGCCATCGAGGTGCCGTTCACGGTCGAGTAGCCGCTCTGTTTGTTCAGATCGACGTGCCAGTGATCGGCCGTCCAGGCATCCCCTGGAGCCGAAGGTGGAACGGTGCTCGTGATCGCGCCGCCGGGTGCTGCGACATACCAATATTTTGCGGCGCCTGCTTTTACTGAGTAGATGTCCAATACAAGACGGCTGGGATCGGATCGGCCCTGATCGTCCCGACGCGTGGCCCCGACGGTCACCCAGTTGCGTTCGAGATCCGATTGAAAATATGGAAGTACGGATCGCGTGTCCGGATGAGCGGTAGAATTATTTCCGGCGGCGAAGACCAGGATCGGATCATATTTCTTAGCTACTTCAGCAAGTGCATCAAGATATGTCTTCTTGCCGATAAAATTTGCGTAGGAGCTTACGAGTCCCTCGATGTTGTTGTAGCTGTCGGCGGGCGGTGAATTTCCCCACGACGTGTTGATGGCCCGGGCCCCGGCCGCAGCCAAGCTGCCATAAGCGTTCTTGAAGTAGGCGTAATCGGCGTTGGCACCGTACGTCATCTCGTCGGTGGATTGCGTGTTGGTAACGTAGACGTTGGCGTTGAACGCCACGCCATGCATGCCGACGCCGTCTCGGGAGGCCCCGATCGTGCCGGTCACATGCGTTCCGTGCGGATCGTTGTAGGCAGCATTGTACGCGCCCGGAACGCTGTAGGGCTGGCCGCCGGAGAAGCTGGTGGGTCGCGGTGATCGATTGATCGGGTTTCCAGACCAATCCATGAAGTAAAACCCGTCGGCACCGAACGTGCCGGTCAAGGTCAGCGGCTTGATGCGGCCATCGGCGAATTCCGGGTGGGCTCTGTAGACGCCGGAATCGACCACCCCGACGGTGACGCCCAGGCCGGTATAGCCGGCCGCGTAGGCGTCGGCGGCGTGCATCGCCTCCAGGCCCCAATCCGCCTGGTATTCCGGCGTGCGCCACGTTGCGGGGTCGGTGCTGGCGAGGCTCTGGGCGAGGGCGTGGTGCGAGACCGAGGCACCCAAGGCCGCCAGACCGAGGGTCGAACGGCACAACGCGGTCGCGATCAAGCGCCGACGATTAAATCCACCCCCTGAAATGCAATCGACGTACGCATGTCTACGCATCTTATCTGCCCGTTTTCCCGTAGAAATGGAAACAACGCCGTCGTTCCCCGCAGTGGATCGTCGTTTTTCTCAATCTGATGCGGCGAGCGATGCGAATAGGTGAAGATTAAATCTCGTAAAACGCGGCGTGCAAGTGGAATTTTGCTTTTCAAAACGACAACGAAATCAATCAATCATTGTGTTGATGTAGAATATTGATCGGAATTTATTCGGTATGTCTCGGGTCGCGGTACCGACTGAATTTCAGAATGGCATGTTTATTGCTTGCATCGGCAAGGAAGGCATGGGCCGCCGGGTGCTTCCGTCGGTTGTGCAGACGCGGTTTCCCTACGCCGTGTGACCGGGATGCCACGGCGTGGCACCCCAGCCGGCAGGCGGAGCATGCCCTCGGCAGGGCGCTGCCGCACGTCATCCGCACGATACGGCGCGACCGCCGCGCCCCAGGTGAGGCCGCTCGGCTCACGCTCGGGACCACGAGTGGGGCCGCGCCGTGTTCACGGCGGCGTCGACGGATGGGAAGACTGGAATCGGGGCGGTTGACGGTTCCGCCCTGGTCGCGGGGCGCTGACGAGCCCCGCTTCAGCCTTCGATGAGATGCGGCACGAACCGTGCCCGGTCCGTGGTGATGCGGCCCAGCCCCTCGCGCATACAGAGGCCGCAGGGCTCGTCCCCGACGATCCAACTGCCGACGAGCGCGTGGCGGCCATCGAAGGCGGGGAGTTCCGCCAGCGCCTGCCGCACGAAGCCTTCGCGACCATAGGGGCCCGCGTCGCGCTCCAGGAGCACGCCGTCGCGCACGAGCAGGATGTTGGCGCCCTCACGCGAGACGAGCGGTTTCTTCGCGAAGGAGGTGCCCAGGGCCGCCTTGCCGGGATCGTCCTCGAAGTAGGTCGGAAGGAGGTTCGGGTGGCCGGGCGCCATCGCCCACAGATGGGCGAGCAGGCCCTTGTTGGAGAGCACGGCCTTCCACGGCGGTTCGACGAAGCGGGTGGGCGAAGCGCCGATTGCCGGGCCGAACGCGTCGGCGAGCAGCCATTCCCAGGGGTAGAGCTTGAACAGGGCGGCCAGCGGCCGGCCTGCGGCGTCGAGGAACCGCCCGTCCTCGGACAGGCCGACCGCCTCGAGCGGCACGAACGGCGCCGCGAGCCCAGCCTGCACGGCGCAATCTTGCAGGTAGGCGACCGTGCCCCTGTCCTCCGGCGCGTCGGGATAGCACGTGAACGCCAGGGCGCCGGGGAGCCCCATGGCGGCAAGGCGGGCGATCAGCCGCTCGTGGAGCGCGTTGAACTGGTCCGCCCCCGCCGGCAGGCGTCCCCGCGCGAGACTATCCTCCAGCCAGAGCCACTGGAACACGGCGCTCTCGTAGAGGGCGGTCGGCGTGTCGGCGTTGTATTCGAGGAGCTTGGCCGGTCCGGTGCCGGCCCCGCCGTAACAGAAGTCCATCCGGCCGTAGAGGGAGGGGTCGCGCCGCCGGAAACTGTCCGCGATGGCGTCCCAGGCGTGCTCGGGGATCGCCAGGGAGGCGAGGATCGCGCCGTCCGACACGGCCCGGTCGGCGAAGGCGAGGCACAGGGCATGCAGCTCCCGCGTGGGCGCCTCGATGTCGTCCTCGATCTCGGCCAGGGTGAAGGCGTAGTAGGCGCTCTCGTCCCAGTAGGGCTCGTCGTCGAAGGTGTGGACGGTGAAGCCGGCCCGCGCCGCGTGATCGCGCCAATCGGGACGCTCCGGGAGGGGCACGCGGCGCATCAGCCGCCGCCGAACCCGCCCGAGCGGCTGCCGGCCGAAGCGATCGCCCGCCCGGTCCCACCGAACCCGCCCCGGGACACCATCCGCGGTGCGGACGCCGTCGCGCGCGCCACGCTGGACGCGACGCGGGTCGCCGGACGGCCCGCAGCGGCGTAGACCCGGCCGCCCGAACCGGTGCAGTAGCCGCCTCCGCCGCCACTGCCTCCGCCGGCCCCCTGGTTCTCCTCCGCGTGCCGGTAGAGCGGCTGGGCCGGCAGGCCTTGTTCCAGCGTGCGCCCGATCATGTAGCCGGCCATCAGAGGCACGAAGGCGCCGGCTGCGTCCGGGGCGAGCGTCTCTCCCGCCACGCACCCGTCCGGACCGTGATGCGCCCGGCATGCCTCCGCGGTGGCGTAGCGCGGCGCCGTCGCGGAATAGGCGGCCTGGGCCGCCGCGTAATCGGTCGTGCAGGCCTCCTCCGTGCGAAGACCCTGGCCGATGCAGGCGGACAGGCTGTCGTACACCAGGGCGTCCTCCTCTTTCTGGGAGGGATCCAGCCAGCCCAATCCGAGCGCCGCCGCCCCGGCCCCGGTGACCAGGACGAGGGAGATCGCGGCCGAGCGCTTGCGCCGGCGGCTCTCGGCAGGGTCTTCTCCGGGCCCGGCCATGCGCGCGTCCGCCATCTCAGGCGGTCATCGAGGCGGCGTTCACGAGGCCGCCCGCGAAGGACGCCGCGCCGAGGAGCACCGCGGCGGCCATCCGCCCGTCCTCGATGCGCCGCGACAGATCGGGCACCGCGAGGCGCACGAGCCAGTAGATCAGGATCTGCACGACGAGGGCGACGAGGCCCCAGACGATGCAATCGAGGATGGACTGTGCGTTGTAGATCGCCACCGAGAGCGGCAACGCGAAGCCGACGAGGCTGAAGCCCAGCGCCACCGCGGCCGCCGCCACGTCCCGCCGGATCAGCGCGACCTCATTGTGGGCGGTGGCGAGCGTATAGACGAGAAGGTAGAATCCGATCAGTCCCCCGGCCGTCACGAGGTAGAGCAGGAAGGCGGGCAGACCCGAGATGGAGGTCATGCCCGAAGCCCTCCGCCAGGAACCGGCGCGGAGCACGGTGATGCGTCGGTCGGGTCGCCCATGGAGCCGTATCCGTCGAGGTTTCGCTCAGCCGTTCCGCAGGGCGTAGCATGCAGGCAGGAACGGTCACAATCGCGGGGCGGCAACCGCCCCATGGGGCCGGACGGTCGGCTGCGCGTCGCGTTCCCCGCCGACGCCGCCACGCCAGACCGACGCCACGCCAGACCGATGCGGACGCCGCCCCAAACCACGCCCGCCACCAGCGTAAGCGCCATGACGGGCAGCATCGCGATGACGCCCCAGCCCATGGGCGCCATCAGCCTCAGGGGTAGACCGAGATCGATCCCGGCGATCACGCACGGATGGACGTCGTCCTCGCTCAACGTGCAGCCGGCCCCATTGCCGATGATCGACGCGATGGCAGACGGTATGGCGGGCAGCCCGGCCGCGAGGCCGAGGCCGATCGGAAGCGCCGCGCATCCTGGCCCGGCCTGCGTTACCTGTGACGATGCAGAATTCGCGCGGGCCCGCCGTAGCGTCGCCGCCTCGCGGCCGGGACGGTCATGCGTGCCCCCCGGACATGTCCTCCGAACCACCGCGGCATCGTGGACCGTAAGCAAGCGAGAGCATGCACTGCTCTTCAGGAGGCGTCCGTCACGGCTCACGCGCGAACTGCGGGACACGATGCCGCCAATCGTGCGCTCGCTCATATCGGTTCGCGAACCGGAGCAGCATGTCCTCGGCGAAGGGCCGGGCGGCGATTTGCAGGCTGATCGGCAGGCCGCGCCGGTCGAAGCCGCAGGGCAGCGCGATGGCGGGCAGCCCCGTCAGATTGAACGGGTAGGTGAGGCGCCAGGACGCCGCCAGCACGCTCTCCTGCCGGCCCGCGAGCGCGACGGTCGCCTCGTCGGTCCGCCACGCGGTCAGCGGCGAGGTGGGGGTGACGATCACGTCCGCGTCGTCCAGCGCGGCGGCCATCTCGGCCATGATCAGCCCCCGGGCCTGCTCGGCCCGCAGGTAGTCCGGACCGGTCACGAGCCGGCCCATCTCGACGAGGTCGCGGACGTCCTCGGCGAAGCCGGCCACGTGGCCCTGCGCGAGGCTGCGGTCGTGATAGGCCGTGGAGGACGCCAGCTCGATGGCGTAGATGGCGCCGAGCCCGTAACGCAGGGCGGGCACCGTGACGTCCCGGACCGTGCAGCCCTGCCCGGCGAAGAAGCGGATCGCCTCCTCGACCGCCGCGGCGACGTCCGCATCGACCGCCTCGAAGAAGTGGTTGCGGATCACCGCCACCCGCAACCCGCGCACCGGCGCGTCGAGGCCGGCCGTGTAATCCGGCACGGGGGCGGAGGCGGCGGCAGGGTCTGCCGGGTCGGGGCCGGCCAGGACCTGGAGCAGGAGCGCCGCGTCGGCCACCGTCAGGGTCAGCGGCCCGGCATGGTCGAGGGACCAGGAATGCGGGACGATCCCCGAGCGGCCGATCCGCCCATAGGTCGGCTTGAGGCCCACGACGCCGCAGAGGGCCGCCGGGATCCGGATGGAGCCGCCGGTATCCGAGCCGAGCGCCGCCGGACACAGCCGGGCTGCCACCGCCGCCCCCGATCCGCCGCTGGATCCGCCGGGCACCCGCGCGAGGTCCCAGGGGTTGCGCGTCGGCGGCGTGACCATGCCCCAGGCGAATTCGTGCATGCGCAGCTTGCCGAGGATCACGGCGCCGGCCGCCCGCAGCTTCGCGACGCAATGGCTGTCCTGCCGCGGGAAGGTCAGGGCGTCGACCGAGGTGCCCGCCCGGGTCGGCAGGTCGGCGGTCGTGTAATTGTCCTTGATGCCGATCGGGATGCCGTGGAGCGGCCCCCGCGGCCCCGTCCGGGCGATCTCCCCGTCCGCCGCGCGGGCCGCGTCGAGGGCGGCCGGCGACAGGCACACGAAGCTCTGGAGGTCGCCGTCGAGGCGCCCGATCCGGTCGAGGTAAGCGCCGACGAGCGCGACGCTCGACAGCTCCCGCGCCGCGATCCGCCGGGCGAGTTCCGTGATCGGCAGGGACCAGATGGCGTCAGTCATGGGGCACCCGGCGATAGGGCAGGCTCGGGTCGAAGACGACCGGGGGATGGACCGCCGCGAGGTCGAGGTCGCGAAGGGTCCGGATCTCGGCCAGGACCGGCGCGAACTGCGCATGCAGGTGCGCGACCCGTGCGACCGCCTCCGGGGGCAGGCCGACGATGTCGTGCAGCGGGTCGAGGGCGCCCGCGGCCGCCGCGCCGGGCCGCTCGCCGGGAGACCGAAGGAGCATCGCGGCGACATCCTCCGGCAACGCGCCGGCCGGCCCCTCCCGCCGCGGCATCCCGGCCACGAAGGGCACGAGCTGCCGCCGGGCCACGGCGAGGACGCGGCGCAGCTCGGCCACGGGGGCGGCATGCTCGTCGACGCGCAGGTCGAGGCACGGGTAATCCTCGCGGGCGACGATCTTCAGCGCCGCCGATTGCTTGCCGCGCCGATCGCCGCCCGCGTCCTCGCCGGCTTCGAGGACGCGCATCAGCCGTTCGTCGAGGTCGCAGGCGGCGCTGCGCTCGAAGGCCTCGGCCATGGCGTCGATCACCCCGGGGGCGGCCAGCATGTTGCCCTGCACGGCGTATCCGGCTCCGGTGCGGTGCCCGGCCTGCGCCGTGCAGCCGGCACCGGTCCAGGCGGCGGCCGCGCCGCCCGCATCCACCAGCCCGATCTGGCGCAGGTCCGGCCGGTCGTCGGTCTCGATCGCGGACGCGAGGGCCGCGTCCGATCGCTGCCCCCCGGCGAGCCCGTCGAGGATGCGCAGGGCGAGGTAGGGGTTCACCCAGGATTGGGTGGTGACGGCCCCGATCCCCGCCCGGATGTACGGGCAGAGGCCGCCCACGGCCGGCACGGCGCTCGCCACCGCGACGCCGAGCCGCCCGGTCCGGGGACACCGGGCGGCGATGGAGAAGGTGTTGAGTTCCATCATGCCTCACACCGCGAGGTGGTCGATGACGCGGGCCTGCGCATCCGGGGCCTTGGCCGAGCCGCTGTCGACGACCTCGCCGAGCTTGAGCACGGCGTAGCGGTCGGCGAGGCCCAGCGCGAAGGCGACGTGCTGCTCCACCACCAGCATGGACAGGCCCGAGGCCCGCTCCGCCAGGAGCACGGCGCGCAGGCGCTCGACCATCGAGGGCTGCACGCCCTCGGAGATCTCGTCGATCAGGAGGAGGCGCGGGCGCAGCATCAGGGCGCGGCCGAGGATCAGCATCTTCTGCTCGCCCCCGGAGAGCGTGCCGGCGCGCTGGGCGAGCCGGTCCTTCAGGAACGGGAAATGGCCGAACAGGCGCTCCAGCGCCTCCGGCAGGTGCCGGTCGGACGGCACCGCGAGGCGCAGGTTGTCCCGGATCGACAGGTCCTGGAACAGCGGCTGCTCCTGCGGCGCGTAGCCGACGCCGAGCGCCACGAGCTTGGCGGGGGACAGCCCGGAGAGCCCCTGTCCGGCGATGGTGATCCTGCCGCCGCGCAGGGCCACCATCCCCAGGATGGTCTTGAGCAGCGTGGTCTTGCCCATGCCGTTCTTGCCGAGGAGGGCGACGATCTCGCCCGCTCCCACCGCCAGGGACACGCCCTTCACGATCGAGACGGCGCCGTAGCCGCTCGATACGGCATCGAGGTCGAGGGCGGCCCCCGACGGCGCGGTGCGTTGCGCGGCCTCAACCATGGGCGCCTCCCGAATAGATGGTCCGGACCAGATCGGAGCCGACGACCGCGTCCACGGTGCCGTCGAGAACCAGGCGGCCCTGGTGCAGCACCACGATCCGGGACGAGATCTCCCGGACGAAGTCGAGGTCGTGCTCGACCAGGACGGCGGCGATCCTGCGCCCGGCGGTCAGCGCCTTGAGGACGGTCCCGATGGTGGTGCGCTCCGCCTTGGTCAGGCCGGCGGTGGGCTCGTCGAGCAGGATCAGCCGGGGCTCCAGAGCCACCACCATGGCGAGTTCCAGGGCCTGCTTCTGGCCATGGGACAGGAGGCGCGCCGGCTGCGTCAGCAGGCGGTCGAGGCCGGTCATCCGCAGCACGTCGAGGGCCGCCTGCGGCAGGCCCAGCGTCGGGGCCCGGCCGACCGGGTTCAGCCCGTCATGCGGGGCCCGCGCGAGCCGCAGGCAATCGGCCACCGACAGGCTCTCGAACACGCTCGCCACCTGGAACTTGCGACCGACCCCGAGCCCGACGATCCGGTTCGGCGTCAGCCCGGCGATCGCCGTGCCGCCGATGGCGATGGCGCCGGTGAAGGGCTCGGTGCCGTCGCTGAGGCAGCGCATCAGCGTGGTCTTGCCGGCGCCGTTGGGGCCCACGAGGCTGACGAGCTCGCCCGCCCGGATCTCCAGGTCGATGCCTTCGAGCACGGTCAGGCTGCCATAGGCTTTGGCCAGGCCTTCCACCTTGAGGATCGGAGCATCCGTCGCGGTCGCGGCGGCGGTGGCGTCCCGCGCCACCAGGGCGGGGGCGGCGGGCTCCGTCCGGCCGAGGGGCAGCGCCCGCCACAGCCGGCCGGCGAGGTCGGCGAGCCCGCCCGGCAGCAGGATGATGATCGCCACGAAGGCCGTGCCCAGCAGGAGCTGCCAGAGGAAGGGCAGGTCGCCGGAGAGATTGGCCGCGAGGTAGTCGATGGCGATCGTGCCCAGGACCGGGCCGAGCAGCGTGCCGCGGCCGCCGAGCGCCACCCAGATCACCAGTTCGGTGCCGAACAGGAAGCCGGCATTCTCGGGGGCGACCACGCCGGACGCGTTGGCGAACAGGAACCCCGCGAGCCCGGCCACGGCGGCGAGCGCCGCGGTCAGGAGGATCTGCAGGCGCCGGGGGTTGAGGCCGAGATAGGCGCAGCGCGCCTCGTTGTCGCGCAAGGCCACGAGGGCGCGCCCGGCATCCGACCGCACCAGGATCCAGGCCGCCAGCGTGACGGCGATCAGGAACAGGGCCGCGAGGCGGAAATAGCCCTCGCTCTCGAAGGGCAGCACGTCGAACCCGACGAGGCCGCTGCTGGAGCCGGTCCACTCGCCGCCCGAGTAGATGAGCTGCGTCACGACGATCGGGACGACCAGCGAGATCACCGAGGCGTAGAGCGGCGTCGAGCGGTGATAGAAGGACAGCCACCCGACCGCGAGGCCGAGCAGGGCCGGCGCCGCGACCGCGGTGGCGATGCCGGCCGCAATCCCGAGCGGGGTCGCCCCGTAGGCGCCCAGGATCATGGCGGCGGCGTAGGCGCCGACGCCGAAGAAGGCGGCCTGGCCGAAGGTCAGGATGCCGGCAAAGCCCCAGAGCAGGTCCACCGTGACGGCGAGCACCGCGTAGATCATCGAGCGGGTCAGCACGTTGACCGCGAAGGTGTCGAGGTACGCCGGCGCGATCCAGAGGGCCGAGGCCGCCACCGCCGCGACCACGAGGGGCGCCGCCCGGGCGAGGCGTCGACTGGAGAGGGCGGCGCGCTCCGTGGCGGGGATCGTGTCAAGCACGGGAGAAACCTTTCGGGCTGACGCGCAGGACGAGGGCCGCGAGCACCGCGACGGCGATGCTGCCCAGGATCGGGCTGACGAAGGTGCTGATCAGGACCTGCGCGGCTCCGAAGACGAGGCAGGCCGCCGCGAGCGCCAGGAAGGACGCGTCGGCGACCATCACCAGCATGAAGGCGCCGATCAGCCAGCTCACCCCCATGTTGGGATCGACGCTGGTCAGCGGCGTCAGCAGGACGCCCGCCAGCGCCGCGAGGCCCGCGCCGATCATGAACACCACCAGGCGCACCCGCCCGGTATCGATGCCGAGGCTGCGGGCCAGGGTCTCGTTCATGATCACGGCCCGGGCCGACAGGCCGAGCCGCGTCCGCTCGATGGTGAGGGCGAACAGGATCCCGATCGCGAGGGCGATGCCGAGGGCCACGAGCCGGTAGGCGGAATAATCGACGCCGAGGATCGCGACGGTGCCCGAGAATAGGTTCGGGGTGAGCTGGACGTCGCGGCCGAAGGCCAGGGTGATGAGCTGGCCGAGCACGATCCCGAGCCCCCAGGTGGCGAGGATCGCGTCCAGCGGCCTGCGGTAGAGGGGGCGGATGATGAAGTGCTCCGCCAGGCCGCCGAGGCCCGCGCCGACCACGAAGGCCAGCGGCAGCGCCGCCCAGGGATTGAGCCCGAGCCTGGCCGTCACCACGGCGCAGTAGGCGCCGATCGTCAGCCACGCCCCGTGGGCGAAATTGATGATCTTGAGGACGCCGAAGATCGCGAGGAGGCCGATCGAGACCACGAACAGGATCGCCGCGGTGGTCAGGATGTCGAGGATGAGCAGCATCGCAGCTTCCGGATGAGCCGGCGTCTTCGCGCGGCGTAAGCGGATCGGCCCGACGGCCGATCCCGGACGCTCCCTCCCCCGGGAGGGAGGGAGAGGCGCATCACGTCACGGCAGCTTCGGGCACTGCTCGCCGGGATCGACATCCTTGAAGGTGCCCGCGACCTTGACCGATCCGTCCGCCTGGATCTGGCCGAGATACATGGTCAGGGGTGCGTGGTGCTGCTTGCTCATGCGGATCGTGCCCCGCGGCCCGGTCACGCTCACGGTGGGCAGGGCCTCGAGCACCTTCGCGGTCTCGGTCCCCCCCGCCTTCTCGACGGCGGCCTTGTAGAGGTAGATCGCTTCGTATTCCGGCACCGAGAGATCGTTGGGCGTCCGCAGCTCGGCGCCGAACTTCTTCTTCATGGCGGCCAGGAAGGTCTTGTTCTCCGGGCTGTCGATCCCGGTCACGTAGGAGGCCGACAGGTAGACGCCCTCGGCGTCGGCGCCCATGCTCTTGGCGGTGCCCTCGTCCAGCGCGAGGTTGGCGAAGGGCAGCGACACGCCGGCGCCGCGCAGCTGCTTGGTGAGCGTGACGTTCGGCGCGCCGCCGGCGGTCGAGGTGATCAGCGCGTCGGGCTTGGCCTCCTTCAGCTTGGAGATGATCGCGGTCCAGTCGCTGCCGTCCATCGGCAGGTATTCCTCGCCCACCACCTTGCCGCCGGTCTTCTCGGCGTAGCTCTTGGCGAAGCCGAGCATGCCGCGGCCGAAGGCGTAGTCGCTGCCGATGAGGAAGTAGGTCTTGGCGCCCTTGGCCTTGAAGGCGTCGATCACCGGCGGCACCTGCTGCTCCGGCACCCAGGCATCCACGAACATGTTCTTGTTGCAGGAATGCCCCTCGTAGAACGAGGTGTAGATGTACGGCACGCGGCCCTTGGTGACGGCGGGCAGGCCTGCGTTGCGGGCCGCGCTCGTCTCCATGGAGATCAGGACATCGACCTTCTTCTGGTAGATCAGGCCGTCGAAGGCCTTCTGGGCGCCGGCCGCGCCGGAGGCGTCGTCGGCCACCTCCAGGACGAGCTTCCGGCCGAGCACGCCGCCGTTCGCATTGATTTCCTCGACCGCGAGTTCGGCCGACTGCACCACCGACGGCGCGACGACGCTGTTGGCCCCCGACAGGCCGATCGGCACGCCGATGACGATCGGCTTGCCGTCGGCGGCCTGCGCAGCCGAGGTCGCGAGCACGAGCGCCGCCGCCGTGCCGATGAGAGAACGTGTCACCATGAATGGGCTCCTGGGAAAGACGAGGTGGTGGCGGGGTCAGCCGTAGATGTCGGTCCGGCGGTCACGCAGGAGGGAATTGAACCCGTTCAGATCCTTGCGGCCGGCCTCGTCGAGATCGACCACGGCCGAGAGGGTCTCGGTCCGGTCGCGGCTCGCCGGGCCGGCCAGCGGCCAGCCCTTGGGGCCGATGATCAGGCTCTGCCCCTCGAAGGGCTGGCCGCGCTCGGTGCCGACCCGGTCGGCGCAGGCGATGAAGACGCCGTTCGAGTGGGCCGCGGCCCGGTGCAGGGTGTTGGCCATGGCGGCCTCGCCCGCGGGTTGGTCGGGCATCGGCACCCAGTTGGTCGGGATGCACACGATCTCGGCGCCCCCGAGGGCGAGCTGCCGGAAGGTTTCGGGGAACCAGCCGTCGTAGCAGATCGCGACCCCGATCTTGCCGAGCGCCGTGTCGAAGACCGGGAAACCGAGGTCGCCCTTGGCGAAGAACACGTTCTCCCGGTCCCAGAGATGCGCCTTCCGGTAGGTGCCGATGTAGCCCTGCGGCCCGACGATCACGGCGGCGTTGTAGAGGACGCCGTCCCCGCGCTCGGCGATGCCGGCCACGATGTGGACGCCGAGTTCCGCCGCGAGCGCCGCCCAGGCCCGGGCCGTCGGCCCGTCCGGCACCGGCTCGGCGAGGGAGGCCGCCTCCGCGTCGGATTCGAACACGTAGCCGGTGCTGGCGAGTTCGGGCAGGACGATCAGGCGGCTGCCCTCCGCCACGGCGGCGCGGATGAGATCCGAGGCGTGCGCGATATTGGCCGCGACGGCACCGAAGTGCGGTTCGAACTGGATGCAGGACACCCGTAACGGCGGGCGTGCGGGATCGCTCGCTTGGATCATGATGGCTCCAAAACGCAAAAAGCCCCTGGGCGCGGACGTCATCCGCGGACCAGAGGCTCCAAAGCCGAGATGTCATGCAGCACTGCTGCTGCGGGGCAACCTTGCCCGATAAGACTACGATACGCGCCTGAAGACCGGTCGCAAGGTGATATTTGCGGCAGGCTGCTGCATTCAGGTCTTTTCCGCCAACGCGATGCGCAAACCGAGGCCGCTCATCGCCTCGTGGGCCGAGACGACGCTCTCGGCCACGCTCGCCATCGGCACGCGGGACGCGGTGGCACGATCCCGGAGCATCTTGTAGGCGGCCTCCTCGTCGATCCGGTTGAGCTCCACCAGCAGCCGGACCGCCTTCTCGACGGTGCGGCGGCCCTTCATGGTCTCCTCCAGCCGGTTGATCTTGCTGATCAACCGACCCTCGTAGCCGCGCCGGTAGCGGGCCAGGGCAAACTGGGTCAGCACCCCGCGCGGGTGCAGCGGCTTGTTCAGCACGCCGTGCGCGTTGACGTCGGCGATCGCCTTCAGCGATGTCGGGCTCTCGTAGGCCACGATGGCGATGACGGCGGGCTCGATCTCCTCGATCGACGGCAGGAGGTGCATCACCTGCGCGTCGTCGAGCTGGATGAACAGCGTGTCGATGTCCGGCTGCAGGGCGGCCGGCGGCGGCCAGGCGAGGGAGACCGCGCAGCCGAGGCGCCGGAGCTGCTCCAGAAGCGCGGCGCCCTCCTCGTCGGGGGGATGGATGACCAGGGCTCGGGCGCGCCTCAGGTCGTCCAGGATCTTGCGGGCGGGCGCCGTCACGCGGCCATCCCCTCGTCCAGGCAGTTCGTCTCGAACCGGGACCAGGCGAGGTACGGATCGGGCCGCACCGGCCGGCGCGCCCGCCAGACGACATCGAACTGCCCGTCGGCGCGGGCGACGCCGATGCCGGGGGTGAGCCAGACGTGCCGCGTCTCGCCATCGAAGGCGAGTTCGCCTTCCGGTGCGGCGAGGCGCTGCCGCAGGGCCGCGGCGCCGAGGCGCTCGGCATCGAGGGTGCCGGCCTCCGCCAGCGCGCGGGCGAAGAGATGCACCTGCGCGTAGGCGGTCTCAGACCACATGCTGGTCGGGCGCTCGGACCCGAACCGGGTCCGGAAGGCGGCGACGAAGCGTCGGTTCTCCTCGCCCGCAAGCGCCGCGAAATACGAGGCCGCCAGGACGTGGCTGCTGCACAGGTCCGGGCCGATCGCCCGGATCTGTCCCTCCGCCAGGGTCAGGCTGGCGATCGGGCAGCGCCTCCGGTCGATCCCCGATGCCGCGTAGGCCCGGTAGAGCCGCTCGGCGCCGCGCCCGACCACGGTGGAGAACACCGCGTCCGGCGCCGCATGGCGGATCTCGGCGACCATGTCGGCATGGGCCGCATCGTCGGCATCGAGGGGCGCGTAGCGTTCGCCGACGATGGTCCCGCCCTTGGCCTCCACGAGGTCGCGCATCACCCGGTTCGACTCGCGCGGGTAGATGTAGTCGGACCCGATCAGGAAGATCCGGGGGCCATGCTCCTGCAGGAGGTAGTCCGCCAACGCGAAGACGTTCTGGTTGAGGGTCGCGCCCGTGTAGATGATGTTCTCCGAGTACTCGAAGCCCTCGTAGATCGACGGGTACCAGAGCAGGCCGTTGTGCCGCTCGACGGTGGACAGCACCGACTTGCGGCTGGCCGAGAGCGAGCATCCGAAGACCACCTCGGCCCCGTCCTCGGCGAGCATCCGGCGGGCATAGGACCGATAGGCGTCGTTGTCGCCGGCCGGATCGTAGCAGATCGGTTCGATCGGCCGCCCGAGCACGCCGCCGGCCGTGTTGATCTCCTCGATCGCCAGGGCGGTGCCGAGGAAGTGCTCGGTCTCGGTGACGCCGCTGACCCCGCTGCGGGAGAACAGGACGCCGACCCGCCATGTCGCTTCGTCCTTGCCTGCCATGGCATCCCCACCCGTGCTGAAGGCCGCCCGCCGGGCGACCGCGCGCACCCCGTCCTATCGCAGTCGCGACAGCCTTGGAAACCAAGGCGCCGCGCCGACCTTGCCGGGTGGGTGATCCATTTCAGGAGGCGTCTTCGTCCGCGCATCGCGCTCGACGATCCGGCTCGACCGACGGCCGGCCCGTAAGGCGGCCCCGGTGATCCCGGCCTGCCGCCTTACGGCGTGAGGGCGCGCCGGTAGATCGCGATCAGGGATTGCGCGGCGAACTCGATGTGGCGGCGCAGGTGGTCGGCGGCCGCGTCGAATTGGCCGGCCTCGCACAGGGCGAGGATCTCCCGGTGCTCCCGGTCGGCGCGGGCGACGTCCCCGGAGGCCGAGAGCTGCAGCCGGGTCGGGCGGTCGCAATCCTGCAGCAGGCTGGCCACGATGGTCAGCGAGCGCGGGCGCCCGGCATGCCGCAGCAGGTCGAGATGGAAGCGCCGGTTCAACTCGCCCCAGAGCAGGATCTCGCCGGCCTCCAGGGCGGCGCCGTATTCCTCGGTGAGGTCGCGCAGGCCCTGGAGGTCCTGCTCGTTGAGGCGCGGCGCCGAGAGGGCCAGCAGCTCGGGTTCGAGCCGGACGCGCAGGGCGAAGATGTCCTCGACCTCCTCCACCGACAGGCCCGAGACCACGGCCCCGCGATGCGGCATGATCTTGATCAGGCCGGTGGCTTCGAGCTGCAGCAGCGCCTCGCGGATCGGGATCCGGCTGATCCCGAACTCCTCCGCCAGCGCGTCCTGGCGCAGCTGCGTGCCGGCCGGGAACTCGCCGGTCAGGATCCTCTGGCGCAGGGATTCCGCGACGGCCGCGGCCACGGTCTTGTGGCGCAGGCGGTCAGGCACGGAGCGAGAGGGAACCGCGGTCAGCATCGGGGCCTCGAACGGACGGGGCTCGAGGGCACAAGCCGGGCACGCGGTTGGAGCGGATGCCGGACGCGGGCGGACGCGCGTCGATCGGTTTCGGCCCCGGCCATCCCTGGAAAGGTCGGGTCATCAAGCGATTTGATTTCGCCAGATACACTCGTGCGAGTCAAGAAGTTTTGTATAAAGTCATTCAAAGTGTAGCAACCGTAGGGACATAGTCGGGCCGCGATGGTCCGGTGCTCTTGTCCTGTGCTCTTGGCTGACGGGCACTCACGCAGGTTAGGGTTTCAGCCCGCGCACGCCTTCGATGTCCGCTCGCGCCGCCCGCGGCGGCGGCCCTAGCCCGGCGCCGGGCCGGCCCAGGGCGCCTGGGCGAGCGTCTGCCCGAGATAGCCCAGCAGCGCGCTGATCCGGGCCGGCCGCGGGTCGCCGGGGGGCGTCACGAGGTGGAGCGCGATCGGCGGCGGCGACCAGCCGGGCAGGACCCGCTCGAGCCGCCCGGCCTCCAGGTCGTCCCAGATCATGAAGTCCGGCTGCAGGGCGAGGCCGAGCCCGGCCCGGAGCGCCGGGGCCAGCGCCTCGGCGTTGTTGGCGCGCAGCTGTCCGCCGGGCACGATCACGGCCTCCACGCCGGCCGCGTCGACGAACCGCCAGCGGTCGGGGGTCGGCAGGTAGGCGTAGCCCAGGCAGGCGTGGCGGGCGAGGTCGTCCGGATGTCCGGGCCGCCCGTGCCGGTCGAGATAGGCGGGCGTCGCCACCAGCGAGCGCCGGATCGCGCAGAGCCGCCGGGCCCGCAGGGAGGAATCCGGCAGCGCCGCGATCCGCAGCCCGATATCGAAGCCGCCGCCCACGAGATCCACCACCGCGTCGGACAGGTGCAGGTCCACCGAGACCGCCGGGTGCTGGCGCAGGAAATCGGGCAGCCGCGGCGCGACATGCATCACCCCGAAGGTCATCGGAGCCGCGAGGCGGACCAGGCCGCGCGGCTCCGCGGCGCCCGCCACGGCCAGCGCCTCCGCGGCCTCGCCCTCCGCCAGGATCCGCGCGGCGCCGGCCTTGGCGGCGTGGCCGGCCTCCGTGAGGGCGAGCTTGCGCGAGGTGCGGTTGAACAGCCGCGCGCCGATCCGGGCCTCCAGCCGGCCCACCGCCTTCGAGACGGTGCCCTTCGACAGGCCGAGATCCGCGGCGGCCCGGCCGAACGAGCCCACCTCCACCACCTTGGCGAAGACCGCCCAGGCCTCGAAATCGGGGAGCCGCATGGGTTGCATTCCGGAAACGATGGGTTTCCAGCGTTTCTATTTTCGGATCCGTTGGCAAGGGCCAGATTGCCGTCATCGACACACGCCCGCCGCGCTTCCCGCGGCGGCCTCTCGGGAGACAGCGTCATGGTGCAGTCCGGCCTCCACCACGTCACGGCCTTTTCCGGCCCGGCAATGCGCAACCTCGACTTCCACACCCGCGTGCTCGGGCAGCGGCTGGTGAAGAAGACCGTCAACTTCGACGATCCGGGCACCTACCACCTGTATTACGGCGACGCGTCCGGGCAGCCCGGAACGATCCTGACCTTCTTTCCGATCGCGCACGCGGCCCCCGGCCGGGTCGGGATCGGCGAGACCCAGGAGACCGCGTTCCGGGTGCCCCGGGGCTCGATCGGCTGGTGGACCCACCGGCTGATCGAGAAGGGCGTCGCCCACGAGCCGCTGGTCCAGGTGTTCGGCGCGCCGACCCTGCGCCTGCGTGATCCCGACGGGATGATGCTGGCGCTGGTCGGCGTCGACGGCGCGGAGGCGGAGCCCGCCTGGGCCTCGGCCGAGGTCCCGGCCGAGCACGCGATCCGCGGCCTGCACGGGGTGACGCTCCTGCTGGAGACGGCCGAGGCCACGGCCGCGATCCTCACGGAGGTGCTGGGCCTGCGCGAGGAGGCCCGCGAGGGCAACCTGATCCGGTTCGCCGGCAGCGCGACCCTCGGCGGCTTCGTGACCCTCCGGGCGGTGGGCGGCTTCCTGCCCGGCCGGCAGGGGGCGGGCTCGGTCCACCACATCGCGTTCCGGGCGGCCGACGACGCCGCGCAGGCCGCGATGGCCGAAAAACTCGCCGGGCTCGGCCTCCAGGTCACCGAGCAGCGGGACCGGCAGTACTTCCGGTCGGTCTACTTCCGCGAGCCGGGCGGCGTGCTGTTCGAGATCGCCACCGACGCCCCCGGCTTCACGGTCGACGAGCCGGCGGAGTCCCTCGGCACCGCCCTCAAGCTGCCCGCCGGGCTGGAGCCGCACCGGGCCCAGATCGAGGCGGTGCTGCCGCAGGTCGCCTGAACCGATGCCTCCGCCCTGGACGAACGGGGCGGGGGCGCAAACCATGCCACCCGCGAGGTCGCCATGACCCAAGACGCTTTCAGCCTGATCCACCTGTTCGAACCGGGCGCCGCCGACGCGCCGCCGCTGCTGCTCCTCCACGGGACCGGCGGCAACGAGCACGACCTCCTGCCGCTCGGCCGGATCGTGGCCCCGGGCGCCGCCCTGCTGTCGCCCCGCGGGGCGGTGACGGAGAACGGCATGCCGCGGTTCTTCCGGCGCCTGGCCGAAGGCGTGTTCGACGAGGCCGACCTGCGCCGCCGCACCGCGGAACTCGCCGCCTTCGTGGCCGCGGCGCGGAAGCGCTACGGGATCGCCGCCCCCGTGGCGCTGGGCTTCTCCAACGGCGCCAACATCGCCGCCGCGCTGCTGATGCTGGACCCGGCGGTGCTGGCCGGCGCCGTGCTGATCCGCCCGATGGTGCCGCTCTCCGAGCCGCCCGCCGCCGACCTGGCGGGCAAGCCGGTCTTGATGCTCTCCGGGGCCATGGACCCGATCGTCCCGGCCGAGAACGCGCGCCGTCTCGCCGGGCAGCTTGAAGCCGCCGGCGCCGCGGTCTCGCACCGGGTCGTGCCGGTCGGCCACGGCCTGTCGCAGGCCGATGTCGGCCTCGCGGCGGACTGGATCCGCGGCCTCGCCCGACCGGGCGCGGCCTGATCCGCGCGAACGTCCCCACCTCGAAAACGGAGTATCGCCATGGCCTCCCC
>NZ_VRVG01000105.1:0-20061 GCF_008040085.1 Methylobacterium sp. WL7
CTGATCCGGACACAGGATACTCGCGACAAACACCGACAGGGGCGTTTGTAAAACTGGGCAAATGTCATAATCGGGACTGGTCTCGATAACCGCCAGGCCATTAACGTTCATTGGCACGAACGGGAACAGCAATCGCCTATATCTGCGCTCATACGCCGAGAAAACGGACAGGTATCGTCCCGCTTTTTTCATTTTTCCTTGTAAACCTACACGTAGCCAATCAAAAGTCGTTAATACTTCGGCGAAAGACTGGCGAATTTTAATAAGCTCGCCATAATATGCCACCATATCTTCACTCAATTGACCGTCATGCACAGATGATGTACTGACATGGCCTTGGCAATACTTAAAGCTAAATCGATAAGACAATCGAAGCCATAGCTCAGAATCACCTGCAAGCCTCAACGACCTGTTGATCCCTCCAACAAAGAGATAAGCACGCTTGGTAAAAAATACGCTTGCTTGAAACAGGATATGTCCTTGCCAGAGGGTGGCGAAGCCCACTTCTGGCTGACGTTTGTTCTGGGTTTTCCAAACGCCATAATCTAATGTTTCATCGAAATATATGACTTCATACCCCGGATTTTTCAAAAAGGCAGAGACGACGCGGGATAAAGCCGCCCTTTCGAACGTGTCACTTGCATTAAGATAACAGTAAATATCCCCCGTCGCAAGATCAAAGCCCTTCCTAACAGCATCGTACAGACCTTTGTCTTTTTCGGATACGATGACATTGATCTGATCGGCGTACTCAGAAATTATCGATAGCGTTTCATCCGTCGATCCCCCGTCGATTATAATGTACTCTAGCTCTACATCCGCCTGTTGTAGAACAGACTCGATTGTAGAACGGATCGTCTTTGCGCCATTTAAGACAGGCGTAATCACGGAAACTTTTGGGCGAGGACTGGTGTGCGGCAGCATGTCGCCTCGCAGCACATTTTCGTTCGAAAAATTCAACTGACGTTTTTGGGCGATCCGATAAAAAGGATTTAATAACCGCCGGGGATGGAAGCGTTTGTACTGTCTTGGAAGCTTTGAGGGATTCACAGCTAAATGGTCGATAATCCTCGCAAGCTCCGGAGCGATTTGCGGCGGCAAGATCTCGAGAAGTTCATAAGCTGATTGGATACGCCCATCCGCCAGCATTTTTACTATAGTTCCTTGAAATGTTGGCGCCACCTCCCGGGCCACGGTACTGCAGAAAACCTGATCTTGGTCTTCAAGCAATGCAAAATGTGCAGCCGCATCCTTCCATTTTTTGCTTCGCGCGAGGATGAAAATCAGCAACCGTCTTCCCGCCATGGAAAGGGTTAGCGTCGGATTTGCGATAAGTGTGGCTGAACATTCAACTGCTCGGGCATCGACACCCGCAGTGAAGTACATCCACCCAAGGTCTAGTAGCATATATTCGTTCTCGGGGAATTTTCGTAACGCCTCCTGCGCAAGGATGATGGCCCCGTGTATGTTATTGAGGTCCTTTTCTATCTTGATCATCAAAGCATACGCAGCCGATGTGTCTTCATAACTTGCAAAAATTTCTTGAAGGATTTTTTTTGCTTCTTCGTACCTTTTATGATCGGCGCATTCATTTGCCTGGCTTATGAGAGTACTTGCTCTGTCGATGTTATCTAAACTCATAGTTGCTGGCTTTCACAAAATTTGCTGATACCCGAAACGGCTTTTTTGAGTTCGGCTTTTTATCTCGCAGTTATCCGAGAATCAAAATCAGCTTACCCCCTTCGTTTATGTCGCAAATTTCGAGGACTTGATGTTTGGCCCGGTTGCGTGGTGGTGTAACCGTCGCTGTAGGGGGGACGCCTTATGGGACAAGTTCTCCACGGCACCGCCGCGGCCACTGAGTCGGTTCGTCGAGTAACCCAAGCTCGTAAAGGAGCATGGGGGCCACCGCCAAGCGCTACGGTATCAGCGTCACGCCCTAGCCAAGGCGAGTTGTGGGATGACCCGCAGCTCTTTCTGAACGCCGACAAATATGGCCGCCGGCTCGAGACCCTACGCGGCCTCACGCCCTCCGAATTCGTCTGTCAAACCTGAACGATAATTTCCAAAACGCTTCAGGCGCGATCCGGCACATCACATGCCGCGATCATAAAGATGCCTGCCAGCTCGTGCGCAATTCTTTGAGCACGTCGGACCGGTTTGACACCCGAGGCCCCTCGGTGCGGGGACGGCCAATCGTGCCAGGCGGTCGTGTAGAGGCCGGCTGATAGAGTGCCGCGTCAAGCCGCGGGCGGGTGATCGCCGTGATGCGGCCGCCCGCGGCTCGACGCGGACCAGAAGTACGGAGAACGCACTATCACCGAATAGGATGAGATCGCGGCACGCAGCCAGTGACGCGGCTGAGTGGCGACATGGCGGCCCACGTTGTGTAACGACTTGTGGTGACAGTTCCTCTCGCTGCCGGTGCGCTCAATGGGGACAGGAGTGGCAAGGCGCAGGTTCAGACATCGTCCTCTGCCGATGCGTGTAGGCTATACCAAACAGCAGGGTCGAAAGCCTCGAATGCGATCCGCATTCTCGGGTCGAGCCGGCGGATGAGGCCATCCGCACGATCGGGTATGAAGACGAGGTCACACTGGTAGAGACATCCGTCATAATAGGTCATATCGACGATGTCCCACAGGGCCAGGCCAGCGACCTCGGCCAGCCGGAGACGTTCAGGAAGGTGATGGAGTGTCGTCTCTACGATTACACAAGAGGCGTCGAAAAGCGCTCTCCTAGCCCCCTTCAGGATCTCTGTCTCGTGCCCGTCCACGTCAATCTTTATGAGGTAAGGTTTTGCCGGCGATGTCTCGTCGACGTACCCGTCCAGCGTCTTGCGTTGTACGGTCCTCAGACTCGCCTCATGTCCTTCCGCCGGACTGACGTGACTGACGACGCCGTCGGCGTCGGCACGCACTTCCCTCAGCAAGAATGGGCCGTATCGATCTGAGAGTGCGACGGGCTCAAGTTTGTAATTGACGCCCGCGTAAGCACGGTGAATGTCCTCGTGGTACTCCAGCACCGGTTCGAACAGGATATGGGGCACACTCGAGAAAAGCTGGCGCAGGTCCGGACTGTCGCGCTGGACGCCGACGTCGATGACTGTGCCGACATTCAGACCCGCGCGGAGCAGCGTCTGGATCGAATCCCACTTCGTCAATCTACGTCGCACGACCATCTCCTCGGACTCATCTCTCCGGCGTCATTAGCACGGGTGCCAAGGCCGAACTACGAACGATAATGGTACGGGTTGCGATCGCGAGGCCGTTCAACCGGACCTCAATTTCTAGCAGGGGCATTGTCCGTCAGCGAAGGATGCGTGCGCGGACGAATTTGGGGCGATAGTTATGCGGTATGGTGATACGAAGAGGACCCTCGTGACTGGCGGGGCTGGGTTTATTGGGTCGCATCTGTGCGAACGCCTCTTGGCCCGCGGTCACAACGTGCTGTGCGTGGACAATTTCTTCACCGGTACGCGGGCCAATGTCGCTCATCTGCTCGGAGAATCGCGCTTTGAACTGTTGCGACACGATGTGACATTCCCGCTCTACGTCGAAGTTGATGAAATATTTAATCTTGCATGCCCGGCATCACCGGTTCACTACCAATTCGATCCAGTGCAAACGACCAAAACGAGTGTTATTGGCGCGATCAATATGCTCGGCCTTGCAAAGCGCGTGAAAGCCAAGATCTTGCAGGCGTCGACATCTGAAGTTTACGGTGACCCCGAAATCCACCCACAGACCGAAGATTACTGGGGGCGCGTAAATCCAATCGGCTTTCGTTCGTGCTATGATGAGGGTAAACGTTGCGCGGAGACTCTATTCTTCGACTATCGCAGGCAGCATAATTTGCCCATTAAAGTTGTTCGTATATTTAACACTTATGGGCCACGGATGCATCCGAACGATGGTCGCGTAGTATCTAATTTAATACTGCAGGCTTTACGGGGGGAAGACATAACGCTGTATGGCGATGGCCTGCAGACACGATCGTTCTGCTACGTCGACGATCTGATCGAAGGTCTTCTCGCGATGATGGAAACTGGCCATGAGGTCACCGGTCCGATAAATATTGGGAATCCTGTTGAAGTCACTATCCGACAATTAGCTGAGATTATTATCAATATGACCGGCTCCCATTCAAAGTTTGTCAACATGCCGCTACCACCGGACGACCCTCGTCAGCGGCGGCCCAACATCACACTGGCCGATCAAACCCTCAACTGGCGACCGTCCATCGCGTTACATGAAGGCTTGCAGCGCACGATTTCTTATTTCGCGCAGCTGACGCAGTAGGATGCTATCACGCTGACGCGATTTGTGCTGACCCCGCTGAGGGCGAGATCCGAGTCGGTGCTCGTTCATTCCCTCGGACAGACTGGGACCGCCGGTGGAGGCCAGTACTGTCACGTCGGCTCCGTAACGTAGCGCCCTCAAAGCGACCGCGACGCAGTATTGGGCCTGCCACGCCCTAGAGCCGTTCCCGACTACGTTGGGTCGGGTCACGGTACTAAATCACTGTTTTGTTATGCTCTTTTGCATCGAACCGGAGCTAATTCGTTGGAGAGCGCTGCAGCGGCGAGGCGGTAGAAACGGAGCAACCCTGCAAGCGCCGGTTCGCCAACCCACTGATAGCAGTCGAGCGCGTCGCTGATCTTGATTCTGTGGCGGGCAGTTCGTGGTGTGATGCTACCGCCCAGCACATGCGCCAGCAGTGACGATGGTCGTAACCCTTGATGGAGTACAGGTTGTCCGGTCTGCGACGCTTACGCCACCAGAGCACCCCGCTTGTGCATCCAGGACACGGTGGGTCGGGTCAGATTCGTGTCCGCCCCGCTGTCGGCTGCCGCCGTAAGATCATAGGCAAAACCCTCAAACAGGCGCGCCGGAACAAATTAAAAATTAGAGAGCTGTCGTGCTGTCAAGCAGGAATTTATGCATCAGATGCTGGCACTCGCATGCCGAACATCTACCGCCCGTAGATATCCTCGACGCGTATGATGTCGTCCTCGCCGGTGTAGGAGCCGACCTGAACCTCGATCAACTCCAGCGGGATCTTGCCCGGGTTGTTCAGCCGATGCATCGACCCGATCGGGAGGTACACCGCCTCGTTCTCGTGGACCAGCACCACCCGGTCGTCCACCGTAACCTCGGCGGTGCCGCGCACCACCACCCAGTGCTCGGCCCGGTGATAGTGCTTCTGCAGCGACAGACGCCCCCCCGGCACGACCTGTATCCGCTTCACCTGGAAGCGCTCGCCGATGTCGATTCGCTGGTACCACCCCCATGGGCGGTACATCCGCAGATGCGCGTTCGCCTCCGGCTCGCCCGAGGCTCGCAGTGCGTTGACCAACTGCTTGACCTCGCCCGATCGGGCCTTCGAGGCCACCAGAACCGCGTCGGGCGTGGACACAACAACCACGTCCTCCAGCCCGACCACCGCAGTCAGGCCCTCGCCCTGACTGTGCACCAGGCTATTCGTGGTGCCGATCAGTGACACCCGGCCCCGCACCGCGTTGCCCGCGGCATCGTGGTCGAGCACCTGCCAGACCGCGTCCCAAGTGCCGACATCCGACCATGGGAACGACACCGGCAGCACGCCGGCCCGGGCGGTCCGCTCCATCACCGCGTAGTCGATCGAAATCTTCGGCGCCTTGGCAAAGGCTTCGGCATCCAGCCGGACGAAGTCGAGGTCGGTGACGGCCGCGTCGAGCGCGGAGCGGGCGGCTTCGAGCACGTCCGGCACGAAGGCTTCGAGCTCGACCAGCATCAGGTCGGCGCGGAACAGGAAGTAGCCCGAGTTCCACAGGGCGCCGTCCTCGATCAGCGCCTCGGCACCGGCGCGGTCCGGCTTCTCGACGAACTTCTCCACCCGGGCGGCCCCGGGCGCTTCCGCGATCGGTGTGCCGCGGCGGATGTAGCCGTAATCGGAGGCCGGGCGGGTCGGCTCGATGCCGAGCGTCATGGTGTAGCCGGCCCGCGCGCCTATGGCCGCCGCCCGGGCGGCGTCGACGAAGGCCTGGGTGTCGGGCACGACATGGTCGGCTGCCATGATTAGGACTACGGCCTGCGGGTCGATCGCGGCGACGTGGAGTGCCGCCACCGCCACGGCGGCGGCGGAGTCGCGCCCTTGCGGCTCAAGCAGGATGTCGGCGCCGATCCCGAGCTGGCTGCACTGCTCGGCCACGATGAACCGGGCCTCGGCCGAGGCGATCACGGTGGGCTTGGCGAACACGGCAGCCTTCGACACCCGCGCGAGAGTCGCCTGGAACGTCGAGCGCTCGGCGTCTACCAGCCGAGCGAACTGCTTGGGCATGCTCTCGCGTGAGGCTGGCCACAGCCGCGTGCCTGTGCCCCCGCATAGGATGATAGGATAGATGGCGGCGGAGGAACGAGGCATCGTCGTCAGACCAATCAGACGTTGGCGTTGAGGCGCTTAATGTCGGCGTCGACCATCTCGGTGATCAGCGCCTCCAGGGATGTCTGGGCCTCCCAGCCGAACGTCGCTTTGGCCTTGGCCGGGTTGCCGAGCAGCACCTCGACCTCGGCCGGACGGAAGAACGCCGGGTCGATAATCAGGTGGTCGTCGATGTTCAGCCCGACATGCTTGAACGCGATCACGCACATGTCCCGCACCGTGGTGGTCCGACCGGTGGCGATGACGTAGTCGTCCGGCTTGTCCTGCTGCAGCATCAGCCACATCGCCTCGACGTAGTCTCGGGCATGTCCCCAGTCGCGCTTGGCGTCGATGTTGCCCAGCCGCAGCTCCTTCTGCATGCCGAGCTTGATCCGCGCCACCGCGTCCGTGACCTTGCGGGTCACGAACTCGACGCCGCGCAGCGGGCTCTCGTGGTTGAATAGGATGCCGTTCGAGGCGTGCAGCCCGAAGCTCTCGCGGTAGTTGATCGTCATCCAGTGCGCGTAGAGCTTGGCCACGCCGTAGGGCGAGCGCGGGTAGAATGGCGTCGACTCGCTCTGCTGCGCCTCCTGGATCAGCCCGAACATCTCCGAGGTCGAGGCCTGGTAGTACCGAGCCTGGGGGGCGACCGAGCGCAGGCATTCGAGCATGTGCACGGCGCCGAGCCCCGTCACCTGGCCGGTGAGCAGCGGCTGCTGCCACGAGGAGGTCACGAAGGACTGGGCGGCGAGGTTGTAGATCTCGTCGGGCTTGGCAGTCTGGACGATGCGCAGCAGGGCCGACTGGTCGAGCAGGTTGCCGTCCACGAGTTCGACATCGCCCAGGATACCGAGCCACTTCAACCGATGGTCGAAGACCCCGGCATGGCTGGAGCGGCGCACGATGCCGGTGACCGTGTAGCCCTTCTGCAGCAGCAGCTGCGCGAGATACGCGCCGTCCTGGCCAGTCACCCCCGTGATCAGCGCACGTTTGCCCGTCATGAATGCGTCCTATCCCGTTGCTGGCCCGGCTGCTACGACCGCGATAGCGCCTACGTCAAGGCTGTCTTCGTCGCCCACCATAGCTTGGAGACCTTCAACTCCGGAGCGTTGCAATATTTTCTAAGAACCAGCGGTAAGTGTTCCGCAGACCGTCCTCCAGGCTGATTTGCGCCCGCCAGCCCATGGCATGAAGCCGCGACACGTCCATCAGCTTGCGCGGCGTACCGTCGGGCTTGGTCGCGTCGAATTCGAGCCGGCCCTCGTAGCCGATCACCCGGGCCAGCGCCTCGGCCAGCTCGCGGATGGTGCAATCCGCGCCGGTGCCGACGTTGATGTGCGACAGGTCCGGCCGGGTGTTGGCCGCGTAGGCCGCGTCGTCCAGCTCCATCACGAACACGCTGGCCCGGGCCATGTCGTCGACGTGCAGAAACTCGCGCATCGCCCGGCCGGTGCCCCACACCGTGACGGAGGCGCTTCCCGCCTGCTTCGCCTCGTGCAAGCGCCGCATCAGCGCCGGCAGGACGTGGGCGTTCTGCGGATGGAAGTTGTCGTTCGTCCCGTACAGGTTGGTCGGCATCACGCTGCGGTAGCGCCGCCCGTATTGGCGGTTGTAGCTCTCGCACATCTTGATCCCGGCGATCTTGGCGATCGCGTAGGGCTCGTTGGTCGGCTCCAGGATCCCCGTGAGCAGCGCGTCCTCGCGCATCGGCTGCTCCGCATGCTTCGGGTAGATGCACGAGGAGCCCAGGAACAGCAGCCGGTCGACATCAGCCACGTGCGCGGCATGGATGAGGTTGGCCTGGATCAGCAGGTTCTCGTAGATGAACTCGGCCGGATAGGTGTTGTTGGCGTGAATGCCGCCGACCTTCGCGGCGGCGAGATAGACCTGATCAATCCGGTTCGCGGCGAAGAAGGCACGGACAGCGCCTTGGTCTAGCAGGTCAAGCGTATCTCGATCGGCGGTTAGGATACGCTGGTGACCGAGTTCCTGTAGCCGGCGCACGATGGCCGACCCCACCATCCCTTTGTGGCCAGCAACGAAAATTGATCCCTTTGACGCGCTTGGATTGATACTGCCCTTCGCTTCCTCAAGCATTATCTCGATCCCTTGTATAACACACCCGGAGAAATTTCGATTCGACTGACGCTATCACTCAGCAAGAACCATAACATCAGTATCCGTTCAAGTTTCTTTAACCGATTCAACAAGCATCATCTGTTAATTCGCGATGTGAAGTGCTTACCGGCATGTCTGGTCTAGGCCAGATCACCGCAACGACGGGCAGGGTACAAGATACTGTGCACCCCATGCCGATCATGGATCGTTTGCCGACGCCACCTCGCGAATTTCATAGCGAGGACGGCGGGTGAAACACCCGCTACGACGATGAGCCGAATACGCCAAAAGCTAAGGGCTGTTATCGGGTGCCTACCCTAGATGAGGACGGACCCGACTGCCACCATCTTAACCCGTTCCGGCCACTTCGCCGAGCCCGTCGATGATGCCGATTCCCCGGCAGATGTCATCGATCTAACATGACCCGAATGATGCACCGAGGGGATGCGTCGCCGGCGGGCTTCTGTAGGCAAGTTTGATATTTACGTTTAACGCGATGCCCCGCCACCTGCAGTGTCGCTTAAGCCGGTAGACGAGGTCGAAACCGCGCCGTTACCACTTGGGTACCGACAGTACCGGATCGATCACCCCGCAGGTTGGTGCTCAAATTAATTTTCCTCTTGAATGAAACCTGCGCGAGCTGGGTCGAACGGCCCAAGTCGGCTGACCACCCGCCGTCCGCCAGCGATCGGCTTCCCGACGATCATGGAACAGATGTGTCGTCGCACAGATCTTGGCACATAAGCTCGACCAGATCAGTCGGCCGGCAGATCGACTTCATCGTCCTCTTGCCACATGTACACCGGCAAAAAGCTCTTGCTTGATTGGGTAGGAGCAGAAGGAAGTAGAGCGAGAGAGTCGACCGTATGGCTTACTTCCCGTGTTGACGCTGCACCCGAGGGGCCGTGATATGGTGATAGCTGGCCGATGCCGCGATCGCGGGGCGTAGCCACGATCGGCGACGGGACTTGCGACAAACTGGAAGACTCGAGGCGGAGGCCTCGAACCTCTCTATACCCAGTCATGGCGCCTCGAACCGGGAAGAGCCGCTCACTCAGCCGCGGCAGCGTCGCTATGCTCGCCGTCGGCGCTGGACGCTTCTTCATCCCGCTCGACATCGTCGGGGGCGTCATCCGTCTCGTCCTGGCTACCCTCGGCGGCGGTGAAGAAGTCGCCCTTTCGAATCGCCTCGCCACCCGTCACCATCATGCTGAGGTAGGTGTTCAGGGTGTTCGGGGCGACGTCAGGCAACCGCTCAGCGATCTCGGCATGCGTCAATCCTTGCGGCCCCGCGCTATTGAGGAGTGACTTCAAACGTCCCTTGGCCGAGTTCGATCGTGGGCCACGAGCTCCGCGGCGTCCACTCCGACCCGACATGCCCTGATCCTCGGCCGACGGTCGGACATTATCAGATGACCGAAGGATGTCCGTGTCCTTGAGCGGTACGCCCTCCACGATCGCCGTCAGCGCAGCTTCCGCCGCGCGCAGCTTGGTGAGTTCCGTTGAGATTCGATCGTAGTCGCTCTGGAGTGCAGCCCTCCGCGCCCGCACGTCGACCAGCGCCTTCGTCAGGGTATTGTCCTCAGCCATCGGGCAACCTCACTCCAAACATTGGCTCGTGCGCGGTCATAGGTCATAGGACTTTGAAAGCGTCAACTGGGAGCCCTCGGGCCGCGGAGGTCCTTTAAGGTTTTGAGGACGGCTCAGTTGTCAGACACGCATGGCCTAGCGAGCCGAAATTGAAGACAATTTTTCTGGACGCAGCGAGCATAGGCAGAGCAGTCCAATTGCAATGCGGGCATTGCAACCCAGTTTCATAACTGCGTTTGGGACTCAGTCGTACCGATCTCATTTCAATCACGGCAAGGCGCTCTGTTCAATCATTGCCGCCAATTGTGTCAACAGTATATCGGAGTTGAAATCGCAGACTCGCTCAATCCGTCAAACGCTTCCGACAAAGGTGGGAATAATTTAATCGACATCGACCCGCGTGATCATCACGGCCAGTCAGGAAAATTCATGTTCATGACGTCAATAATTGCATCGAATTAGGCTGCAGATGCGCCTCTGAAAAAGTTATGCATATCGCGATAGAGTCGAATCGCAAATTCGATATCGGAGGCGATGTTCGTTCGGGAGTGGCCAATCTCTATATCGGCCTGGGCTCAATGCCCCGCGTCGGTGACAGGACTGGCTTCACCGGGCTCGTCCATCTCGACCCGGTCGAGGCGAAGGCGATCGAGATAGGGACGGATTGCTCGATCGCGTCCGGTGTTTGGATGACGACGAGCAATTTCCACTCGATCATCTGCTGGAGCGGCGGTACGCGGCTGAATCCGGCGAAACCCGTCCGCGTTGGCAACCACGTCTGGATCGCCAACCACGCGACGCCCCTCGAGAGATCGACCAATCTGCGATAACGCTATCATCGGGGCGCAAGCGGTCGTCGCCGTAATCGTAGCCCCTAATGCGTGGCTGCTGGCAACCCCGCGCGCATCGTGCACGAGGATGTCACCAGGCGGCCGGACCTAATCTGACGGCGGGGTGACGAAGGGCAGGGGACCGAAGGCAAAACCTCATATTTACCAGGCGCGCCTGTTCCGATAGGGCGAGAGCGTCCTGCGAGGCGCTCGCTCGGCGCTATAATCCTCCCCCGACGCAGCCCCGCAAAGACATGCCCATCCGAGCTACAAGCCTCGACACAGCCGCCGATGACGCTCGCATGGCGGAGCGAGCCCTGCGCGCGACGATGTGAGAGCGGTGCATTGAAGAGTCTCTATGGCCTGTATCACAGCTGGGCGGGCTCCACCCGAGCGCGTTCGAGCCGAAATCCGCTGATCCGACTCGCGGCCAGCAGCGGCCTTCCCCCGGCGAACGATATCGCGTCGGCACCAAAGCAGATCGCGGCGCTGGAGCCGTATGTCGACGCGCGCTTCTACGCGAGCTGGTACGGCATCACGGTCGATCCTGTGCGCGACTACCTCACAGTCGGCTGGCGCGCCGGCCGGGATCCGCGCCCCGACTTCTCGACCGCAGACTACCTCTCGGCGCGGCCCTATCTCGCCGCTGCCGGCATCAACCCGTTCCTGCACTGGGTGACGGCGCAGCGCGCCAAAGGCGGCGACCTGCCCAAGCCCGACACCAAGCAGGCCGAGCGCCTGGCCCGCCGCCTTGTGGACGGTCCCTTCTACCTCGCCAACAACCCCGATCTGCAGGCGGCCGGCGTCGATCCGGTGGCTCACTACATGGCCTCCGGCTGGCGCGAGGGCCGCGAGCCGTCGCCGCACTTCGACACCCTCGCCTACTGCCTGACCCGGGGCATCTCCTACGCGACCCAGAACCCGCTGGTGCACTACGTCCTGCACGGCGGCCCCGCCCGGCCCGAGCCGGAGGATCTCTTGGCGCTCCAGGCCGAGACGCTCGCGCCGTATTTCGACGCCGCCTACTACCGGCAGGGGCTGGACGAGCGAGATGCCCAAGAGTTCTCCGATGCGGAGCTGCTGCGGGCCTACGTGACCGGCGGCTGGCGTGCGCTGCGCAGCCCGCGCCAGGATTTCGACCCAGCCGGCTTCGTACAGGCGCGCGCCGGCAGCCGGGCGGTGATCGGCGATCCGCTCTTCCGCTATGTGACCGAGACGTTACTCTCCGGCGGTACGCCGTTTTCGGCCGATGACCAGCCACAGTTTCCCGCCGTGGACGAGGACTGGTACCGCGCGACCTATCCGGACGCGTGGGGCTTGCCCCCCTACGTGCATTTCTCGAGAGCCGGCTGGCGAGAGCTGCGCGATCCGGGAAAGGGCCGCTCGACGCTCGACGCGCTGCTGCGGGTCCGCAGCCTGCGCCCGGCGCGTCCGCCCGGCGAGGACACAGGCTGGCTCGTGGAGATCGGGCACGTGTCCCCGGACCAGGCAACATTCCTGGACCTGCAGACCGAACTGGCGGCGCTGCATTTCGACCACGCCTTCTACCGGCAGCGCTACGGCCTGGCGGAGGACGTGGACGCGGTCCGGGACTATTGCGCCACCGGCTGGCGTCGGGGCCGCAACCCGCGCCCCGACTTCAACGGGTGGGCGTACCGCGCCCATCATCCCTACGTCGAGGCGACGGGAATTGCCCCGTTCGTCCACCACCTCGCCACCGCGCTGCTGCGCGGCACCGACCTCTCGGGCGGCGCCTTCGAGCCAGGCTACGGCACGCCGCCCGCGGCGGCGGACGCGGATCTGCTGGAGCAAGCCCGGCTGATTGAGCCCTATTTTGACGCGGCTTGGTACCTGAAGCGCTACCCCGACACGCGCGGCTTCGAGAACGGGCCGGCCATCCACTTCCTGTCCCACGGCCAAGAGGAGGATCGCGACCCGAGCAAGACCTTCTCGACACGCTTCTATCGCCGGGCCTACGGTTACCTGTTCGCGCCGGGCGAGTCGCCGCTCCTGCACTACGTGCGCACCGGCCGCGCCGCCGGGCTGATGGGCTGCCCGGAGGATCTCGGCAGCTGGCCGGCCATGGAGGCGCCCGAGCCGCGGGACTGGGACAGCCTGCCCCGGGCCCTCACCCTCGCCCAGGCTCGGGTCGTCGTGATCATGCCGGTCTACAAGGGCCGCGGCGAGACCCTGCGCGCCATCCACGCCTGCCTCTCAGCTCCGCAAAAAACCCCGTTCACCCTGCTTGCGGTCAACGACCGGTCCCCCGACCCGCAGCTGACTGCGGAGCTCGCTGAGCTGGCCGGCCGCGGCCTGTTCCACCTCGTCGAAAACCAAAACAACCTCGGCTTCGTGCGCTCGGTCAACCGCGGCCTGTCCCTGCGCCAGGGCCGCGCCGTGGTCCTGCTCAACTCCGATGCCGAGGTGTTCGGCGACTGGCTCGACCGGCTGGTCGCCCACGCCGAGGCCGCCGAGACGGAGGGCCGCCCGCCGGTCGGCAGCGTCACGCCGCTGTCCAGCAACGCCACGATCTGCAGCTACCCGAAGTTCAACGCCAACAACGCCATGGCGCTGGAGATCCCCCGGCCCGACCTCGACCAGGCCGCCAAGGCGCTCAACCGCGGCCGCTCGGTCGAGGTGCCCACCGGGGTCGGCTTCTGCATGTACATGACCGCCGCCGCGCTCGATGCCGTCGGCACCCTCGATGCGGTCGCCTTCGGCAAGGGCTACGGCGAGGAGAACGACTGGTGCATGCGCGCCCGCAAGGCCAGGTTCTCGAACCTGCTGGCCGAGGACGTGTACGTCTACCATGCCGGGCAGATCTCGTTCGGGCTCGACCCGGGCGGCGAGTACGACCAGGGTCAGGCGGCCTTGCTGGCCAAGCACCCGGACTATCCGGCGCTGGTCGGCCAGTTCGTCCAGGCCGATCCGGGCCGGCGCGGCCGGGCGCGGCTCGACCTGTACCGGCTGGCCCGGCACTTCCGCGGCCGGGCTGTGCTGTTCGTGACCCACAGCTGGGGTGGCGGCATCCAGCGGCACATCGACGACATGATCGCCCGGCTGAACGCCGAGGGCGTAGCCGTGGTGCTGCTCTCGGTCGACCGGGCCCGCAACATCCAGGTCAACGTCTCGTACCGCAGCCGGGAGTTCGTGTACCTGCCGAGCCTGGACAGCCTGTACCTGCCCCGCGACGCGGACGCAGTTGCCGCGTTCGTGGAGCAGCTGGCGCCGCTGCTGATCCACGTGCACTCGCTGGCGGGCCTGCGCTGGAATGCGGCGCGCGCCCTGATGGACCTCGTATCCGGCTTGGGGCGGCCCTACGCCTGGACGCTGCACGACTTCTCGCCGGTCTGCCACCGCAACCACCTGGTGATGCCGGACGGGCGCTATTGCGGCCTGGCGCCGGTGTCCGTGTGCCGGGACTGCCTGGCCTCGGACGCGGACGGCTACGAGGAGCCCGATCCTGAGGAACGCCGGGCCGCGTTCGGGCGGTTCCTGGCCGGAGCGGCGCGGGTGTTCGCGCCGTCGGCCGACACGGCGGGGCGGATCGGGGCGGTGTATCCGGAGCTGGCGATCACGGTGCGGCCGCACGTCGAGCACGACCGCAGCGTGCGCTCCACCACCCTGCGCCGGCCGGGCCGCGTGCGCCGGGTCGCGGTATTGGGTGGCATTAGCATGCCTGAAGGCGGCCTTCTGCTTCAGGCACTGGCCGCGGACGCTCACACACGCGATCTACTCCTACGGTTCGCGATCGTGGGTTTCTCCGATCCGACGCTTACGGGCGGCCTGGAGCGGGCAGGGGTCACAGAGACGGGCCGCTACTCCACCGACGATCCGACACTCGATCGGGTCGCGCGGGCGGCTCTGCAGATCGCAGAGACCGGCCAGCACTGGGAGGACGAGGAGATCTTCGACCGCCTGCCCATGGTATCCGCCGACATGGTCCTACTGCCGGCGATCTGGCCCGAGACCTATTCCTACGCCCTGACCCTGGCGCTGCGAACCGGCCTACCAGTCGTGGCCTTCGATCTCGGCGCCCAAGGCGACCGGCTGCGTGCCTACCCGAACGGGCACGTGCTGCCCTACGCCTTGGCGAATGACCCGGCTGCTTTCAACGATCAGCTTCTGGCGATCGACATCTCGCCCGGCGGGGAGCACTCAGTGCCGATCCAGGCGGTCGAATACGACGACCTGATGCGCGACTATTACGCCCTGAGGGCGTGAGCCCGCCCGATCCCGCGCATCCGATCAACGCACTTTAGCCCAGTTTCTCGTCGAAGCAGGCGGAGAAACGCAGAGGCTAACCCGATGTCCGCTCTCCCGACGGCTCAGACGCAAAAGAGCCCGGCCGAGTCCTACCTGCACGTGCTGTACGCGCTGATCCTACGTGACGTACGCACGCGCTTCGGGGCCTCGCTTTGGGGCTATGGAGTGATCGTTCTCTGGCCCTGCGTCCATGTTTTCATGCTCATTGGCATCTATACGTTCCAGAAGCTGGCGGCGCCGCTCGGAGATAGCAGGCCGCTGTTCTTCGCCACGGGCGCGGTACCGGTGCTGGTGTTTCAGTATATTTCCCGCGAGGTCATGAAATCGGTCATGATAAACCGGCCATTGACCTATTACCCACAAGTTAAGATATTCGATCTACTATTCTCGCGTATTCTAGTTGAGATTGTGACTGGATTTCTAGCGTTATTGGTCGTCACGTCGGTCTTGGTCGCGATCGGGACTAACCCAATCCCAGCGGACCCCATCACCGCTGTCTGCGGCTATATCGCGGCTATTGTTCTTGGAATAGGGATCGGCACGATCAACGTCGCCATCGTCGGGTTCTTCCCGGGGTGGATGATCGGATATGCCCTTTTCAGCATCCTAATGTATATTTCCAGTGGTGTGATGTTTCTGCCGAGCTACTTGCCAGAAAAGATATACTACTGGATGAAATTTAACCCAGCGTTACAATGCGCAGAATGGGTAAGGTCGGCGTATTATCCTTATGCTGGCATTCAAGTGGATCACTTATATGTTGTTATGTTTGGAATAACGTCAGCAGCTATCGGACTGTTTCTAGTGAAGCATGTCGTCAGTAAAATTCAAGCCTGACCGACCTTCGGTTCGCATGAGAGGCGGGAGATGCGTGCGCACATCTAGGAGCTGGCTCTCTGCCGTACGGGTAGTTCTCGTTCGGGCTCGATCCAGGCGGCGGGTACGACCAAGGTCAGGCGGCGCTGCTGGCCAAGCACCTGGATTACCCGGCCTGGGCCGAGCAGTTCGTCCAGGCCGATCCCGGCCAGCGCGGCCGGCGCCGGCTCGACCGAGCGCGTCTGGCCCGGCACTTCGCCGGGCAGGCGCTCCTGTATGTGACGCACAACTGGCGCGGGGCATCCAGCGGCCCATCGACGACATGATCGCACAGGCCCAGGCCGAGGGCTTGTGCTTGGTACTGCTGCAGACCGACCGGACCCGCAACCTCGAGGTCCAGGTTGCCTACCGCGGCGCCGAGTTCCTGTACCTGCCCAACCTCGGCAGCCTGTACCTGCCGCGCGACGCCGAGACGGTGTCGGGCTTCATCGCGGCGCTGGCGCCGGTCCTGATCCACGTGCACTCGCTGGCGGGGCTGCGCTGGGCGGCGGCGGGGGCGCTGATGGTGCTGGTGGCGGGCTCTGGCCGGCCCTATGCCTGGACGCTGCACGACTACTCGCCGGTCTGCCACCGCAACCACCTGGTGCAGCCGGACGGGCGCTATTGCGGCCTGGCGCCGGTCGCCGAATGCCGGGCGTGCCCGGCGGCGGACGCGCAGGGGTTCGAGGAGCCGGATCCGGGTGAGCGGCGGGCGGCGTTTGGGGCGTTCCTGGCCGGGGCGGCGCGGGTGTTTGCGCCGTCCACCGACACGGCGGCGCGGATCCGGGGGGCATACCCGGACCTGGCAATCACGGTGCGGCCGCATCTGGAGCCGGAGCGCACAGTACGCGACACCGCCCTGCAGCGGCCCGGGCAAATCCGGCGGGTCGCGGTGTTCGGCGCCATCAGCCTGCCCGAAGGCGGGCTCCTGCTGCAGGCACTGGCAACCGACGCGCAAGCGGGATCTGCCCCTGCGGTTCTCGATCGTGGGCTTCTCCGACCCGGCGCTCACGGGCGGCCTGGAACGCACAGGCGTCACCGATACCGGGCGCTATGTCGGCGACCACGAGGCGCTCGACATGGTCTGGCGCGTCGCGGCCGATCTGGTCCTGCTTGCGGCGATCTGGCCGGAGACCTACTCGTACGCGCTGACGCTGGCTCTGCGCACCGGCCTGCCAGTGGTGGCCTTCGACCTCGGCGCCCAGGGCGAGCGGCTCTCCCTCTACCCGAACGGCCACCGCCTGCCCTACGCGCTGGTCACCGACCCGGCCGCCTGCAACGACCGGCTGCTGGCCATCGACATCTCGGAAACCGGGCGGCTCTCCAGGCCGATCCAGGCCGCCGATTACGACGACATGATGCGCGACTATTACACCCCACCTGCCCGATACGGGCTCCGTGAGGCCGACCCATGCTCTCAATTTAAGGGTTTATCAACCACCTCCCCCGCTGCGCCGATCCTGGCTAAATGGATACCCCGCTAAATGGATACAACATGGATACAACGCAGTATGAGCCGACGCATCACTGCAAAAGAGTACAACAATGAGATAGATCGACACAACTAAATCCAGCAGCCAGTGGCGACCCCATCAAGCTGCCGCACGGCTCCCAGCGAATGGCAAAGCAGCAACAGACGAGGAATAACGAATTTACAGCGTCGCCGCTGCCTGCATTACAGTCTTAAAATCGGCAGCCCCCCCCAATCGATGAGCATGCCAACGTAGGCATATCAATAGAGATGGACCCAGCGTGAAAATTTACGATTCGTCACGTCCATTAGCCTTTATGCATATCCCGAAATGTGCGGGAGCGTCTCTACATGGCTCACTCAGAGGAGCGCTGCAGCCCGAACACGTAACGCACCTCACCGACGCCCTACTGTTCGACAGCGACTCACATATTAATTCATTATCTGACGGGATACGGGGCGGAATTTGGCATGATCACACAGAGATACCTCACAGTGCACAGCTGATTTTAGGCCATATTACCTACAATAAGCTCCGTAAATTTTTTCCAAACGCGCAAGTGATAACTGTGCTACGCGAGCCAACTGCTCGCATACTATCACACTGGGTATTTTGGCGCGCATATGAGGATACTAGCCTCGCACCATTAGGTAGTTATTCCGACATTGTCCGCGTGAGTCGCGGACATTTACTTGAATTCTTAATCAGCCGTCAGGTAGCAGCACAGATAGACAATCTTTTCGTTCGAATGCTCTTGAGCCCTCATCCGCTTATACCGAGAAACGGATTCATAGATTATGCAAACGACGATATTGTGCTACGGGAAGCGGCGGAAAAACTCAGCGAAATAGAGTGGGCCGGGATCAGCGAGGATATCAACATGTACGATCGACTTTCGTCATGGTTAGGAATTCAAATACATGAGCAGCGCTCTAATGAAACTCTGACTGTTCCATTCTCCCAAAAGGGGGTGCTTTCAGATCATCTGACTTCGGCCACCCTCGATGCCCTCGAAGCAAGGTCAAGGCTTGACTTGAAGCTTTGGCGGTTATTAGCCGCGAAGACAAATATCGACCCCGAAGCGCTGCGTTGGAGAGCGACCACCACCGCTGCCGCTCGCTTCAGCCAGTTGCTCACCTATAAAGTCTATTGAGATCCCAAATGATCGACCTAACAAAAAATGTCCTTGATTGGGGCGTAAAAGAGCTTGGCTGGGAGATTGGTGATTATACCTATGGGTGGCCAGACGTACAAACGTGGGGAGAGGGCTTTAAGCTAAAGATGGGCCGCTATTGTTCGATTGGCCCTGCAGTCAAAATTCTCTTAGGCGGAGACCACCGAACTGATTGGATCTCGACCTATCCATTCAATGTTATTTATCCGGATTTTAACTGGATAAAAGGTCACCCGCATTCTCGCGGAAATGTCTCAATTGGAAATGACGTTTGGCTAGGCGCGAATTGCACAATCTTATCTGGCGTGAGCATTGGGGACGGCGCCGTAATTGGCGCGCATGCGGTCATTTCGAAAGACGTTCCACCATATGCAATCGCTGTGGGCAATCCAGCTCAGACAATCAGACGCAGATTTAGTGACGAACAGATCGGCCGGCTTCTAGAGCTTCGTTGGTGGAACTACGAATACCAAGAGCTTCGCAATTTGATTCCGCTACTTCAATCCGATCAAGTAGATGAATTCATCCGCCGGGCCCTTGCCGAATTGCCTCGAAACACATAGGGACGATGGCTGGCCAGCTCAGTTGCGAGCCGCGCCTCCCTGCCGTAAGATAATCGAGATTGCTCGAGCACCGGCCGATCGAATCTCGATTGCGCCTAGCTTAAGCTCCTAGATTCAGCAAGCACTCCGCGCAGCAGCCGTTCTGCACGGCTGGTAGTGGATGGACGCCAACACAAGGTGGTATCAATGAGTAAGGGCATCCCAAACGCCCACCACGGCATGCACTACCATCAATTCATGTCTGAGTTATCATCCAAACGAAGTGTCCGCCGACATCTGGAAATCGGCATTGAACACGGCAAGCATTTTTCCATGATTCATGCCGATCAGGCACTCGGTATCGATCCATACATGAACATACAACACAACGTCGCTCAATACAAACGTAAGTGCGTACTTGTTCAGCTTGGAAGTGACCAGTTTTTTCAGGAAGAGAGTGCTAAAGATCTGTTGGGCGGGCCGCCTGATCTTGCCTTCCTTGACGGAATGCATACTTTTGAATATCTGCTGCGAGATTTTTTCAATACAGAAAGAATATCTGCCGCGAACACGCTAGTCGCGCTTCACGACTGCCTTCCCCTTACGGCGGAAATGGCGCTTCGCGACAAATCCGAAGCCTATGCGTCTAGTCCAGATGGACCCTATAGGGAATTCTGGACAGGAGACGTCTGGAAAGTTATTCCGATATTGCAAGAGTACCGGCCCGATATCCAGATAGTCTGCGTCGACTGTCCGCCTACTGGAGTTGTTTTCTTAACTAATCTAAATCCTGAATCTCGGACACTACAGGA
>NZ_VRVG01000106.1:0-19728 GCF_008040085.1 Methylobacterium sp. WL7
CGCTCCACGTCCGGCGCTCGCCGCCGGCGCCCTGCCGGTCCTGTTCGTCCCGATCTGGGCGACCGGCTTCATCTCCGCCCGGGCGGTGATCCCGCACGCCGATCCGCTGGGCTTCACGGCGGTCCGGCGCGATCCGATGGTGGCCGGCTTCCTGATGCAGGGGATCTACCTGTCGGGGGTGTTCTGGGCGGTGAGCCGGGGGCTGCCGGCCGGGATCGCCGCCCTGGTCGGCAGCCTGCAGCCGCTGCTGACCGCGCTGCTGGCGGGGCCGCTGCTCGGCGAGCGCGTCGGCGGCCGGCGGGCGCTCGGCATCCTGCTGGGCTTTGCCGGCGCCGGCCTGGTGCTCGCCCCGAAGCTCGGCGCCGCCGACCCGTCCGGGATCCCGCCGGTGGCCCTGGCGGTCAGCCTCGTGGCGGTGCTGGCCCTGACGCTGGGCACCCTCTGGCAGAAGCGCACCGGCGGCGGCGGCGACCTCCTGGCCAACGCGACCCTGCAATTCGTGGGCGGGATGGCCTGCGCGATCCCGCTGGCGCTGGCCTTCGGCCATGCCACGATCGACCCGGTGGCGCCCCTCTGGCTCGGGCTCGCCTGGGCGATCCTGGTCAACTCGGTGGCCGGGATCCTGCTGCTCCTGGCGCTGATCCGGCGGGGCGCGGTGGCGGGCGTCGCCGCCCTGTTCTTCCTGGTGCCGCCGGTGGCGGCCGTCCTGGGCTACCTGCTGTTCGGCGAGGTGCTCACCCCGGTGCAGGGCGCCGGGATGGCGGTGGCGGCGGTGGGCGTCGCGGTGGCGAGCCGGGCCTGACCCCGGGACCGTGACGCCGCAGCCCCGGAACCCTTGCAGAGGCTCGGTCTTTCGTTCGTTGCCGCCCAGCCGCCGAAGAGCCGGGCCGGATCGACCAGATCCCCGGGAGGCCCCATGAACCAGATCCTCGTCGTCGCGCTCATCTGCGCCGCCAACGTCCAGGCCCCGGACTGCTCCCGCGAGACCGCCCTCGACGTGATCACCGGGCCCGCCCACACGCTGCAGGAATGCCTGATCCAGGGGCCGGTTCTGGCGGCCAATACCGGTTTCACCGGCGAGAACGGCGCTTACGTGAAGACCCGCTGCGAGCAGAAGCGCTGAACGCGTGCGCCTGCCGTTGACGTGGATGCTGGTTCGTCACGCAGGCGCGGGTCAAAACCCCGCGGCCTTCAACTTCAGTTCAAGACGCGGCAAATGAAATCTGCTTCGGCCCCGGCGCCGGACGGGTTAGAAGTCACGATCCAATAAAACGCCACGCGAGCCAAAAACCATGTCCGCATCCCCCGCTATCCAGACCGAGCCGCAGGACGTCGTCAGCCTCGTCAAGGGCGCCGGCGAGAGCGCGAAGGCCCTCCTGGCGGAGGCCACGCGCCGGGTCCGCACGCGCATCCTCGGGACGGACGGGCGGATCGATGCCGGCAAGCTCGAGGCGCAGCAGCACGCCGCCCACGGGCTGGCCTGGCTCGCGACCTACGCCGAGGCGGTGGCCGAACTCGGCGGCTATGCCGAGCGCCTCCAGGCCGAGGGCCGGTTCGGCGAGACCGAGACGCTGCTCGTGCGGATCGGCGCGGGCGAGTACCTCGACCAGCTGTTCTCCGGCATCCCGATGAGCCAGGGCGAGATGGTCCGCCCGATCGGCTCGCTCGGCCTCTCGGCCAAGGAAGTCGGGCAGTACCGCACCGATGCGGTCGAGACCCTGATCGCCGAGGGCAACACCCCGGAGCACCGCGCCGCCCTGGTGGCGCTGATGCGCGAGGGCGGCGGCTCCGCCACGGTGGGTGCCTCGGGCCTCGACGAGGACATGGAGGCGATCCGCTCCGAGATGCGCCGCTTCGGCAAGGCCGAGGTGGTCGAGCAGGCGCATGAGTGGCACCTGAAGAACGAATACATCCCCATGGAGGTCGTCACCAAGATGGCCGAGCTGGGCGTGTTCGGCCTGACCATCCCGGAGGAATACGGCGGCATGGGTCTGCCCAAGACCGCGATGTGCGTGGTCTCGGAGGAGCTGTCCCGGGCCTATATCGGCGTCGGCTCGCTCGGCACCCGCTCGGAGATCGCCGCCGAGCTGATCCTGTGCGGCGGCACCGAGGAGCAGAAGCACCGCTTCCTGCCCAAGATCGCCTCGGGCGACATCCTGCCGACGGCCGTGTTCACCGAGCCGAACACGGGGTCTGACCTCGCCTCGCTCCGCACGAAGGCGGTGAAGGACGGCGACACCTGGAAAATCACCGGCAACAAGACCTGGATCACCCACCCGGTCCGGGCCGACATCATGACCGTGCTGGTGCGGACCAAGCCCGAGGAGAAGGGCCATCGCGGCCTCTCGATGCTGATCGCCGAGAAGCCCCGCGGCACGGACGAGGAGCCGTTCCCGCTCAAGGGCCTGTCCGGCGGCGAGATCGAGGTGCTCGGCTACCGCGGCATGAAGGAATACGAGCTGGCCTTCGAGGAACTGGAGGTCCCGGCCGCGAACCTGCTCGGCGAGGTCGAGGGCAAGGGCTTCGCCCAGCTGATGCAGACCTTCGAGTCGGCCCGCATCCAGACCGCGGCCCGGGCCATCGGCGTCGCCCAGTCGGCCCTCGACGTGGCCCTGCGCTACGCCGAGGAGCGGGTCCAGTTCGGCAAGGCGCTGGTCAGCTTCCCGCGGGTTGCCGACAAGCTCGCCATGATGGCGGTGGAGATCAACATCGCCCGCCAGCTCACCTACTTCTCGGCGCGCGAGAAGGATGCCGGCAAGCGCTGCGACCTGGAGGCCGGGATGGCCAAGCTGCTGGGCGCCCGGGTCGCCTGGGCGGCCGCCGACAACGCGCTTCAGATCCACGGTGGCAACGGCTTCGCGCTGGAATACCCGGTCAGCCGGATCCTGTGCGACGCCCGCATCCTGTCAATCTTCGAGGGCGCGGCCGAGATCCAGGCCCAGGTGATCGCCCGCCGGCTGCTCGAAGCCGCCTAAAAGTTTCAGCACCCGCACAAGGTCCGGGACCTTATGCGGGTGCCGGGCAGAGCCCGGCTGCATCGGGGCTCTGCCCCGATGGCCCCGCCAAAGGGCTGAGCCCTTTGGGAACCCGTTACTTGGTGATCTTCACCGAGACCGGGTCGCTCGACGGGAACGTCTCCTCGAGGGCGTCGTCGAGGCGCTCGTCTAGCTTCTCCTGCTTGTTGGCGGGATTGGCCTTGTCGCCCGGCTTGGCGCTGTCCTGCTGGAAGCCCGGCTTGGTCGCGTCCTGAGGCTTGTGGTCGTCGGCCATGTCTGTCGCTCGTCCGTGACGGATGCACGCTCGGTGCCTGTGCGCGTCAACGCGACGGGCCCCGGGTGTTTCCGAACTTTCCCATGGCGGCGGCTGCATTCGACCCGGGCGTTCCCGGATCAGGCGGTGGCGACCGCCTGGCCGGGCTGCGGACGCACGATCCGGCCCGGCGCGGCGGCCTCCCGCATCACCGTTTCGTAGACGCTGGTCAGCCGGTCGAGGTGGACGTCCGGGGTCAGCGGCGCAGTCCAGTAGCGGCCATGCGCGGCCCGGCCCATCCGGGCGGCGAGATCGTCGTCGGACAGGCGGCGCAGGTGGGCGGCGAGCGCGTCGGGATCGCCCGAGCGGAACCAGAACCCGGTCTCGCCGTCGACCACCGCCTCCCGGCCCGCGCAGGCGTCGCTGACGACCACCGGCGTGCCGCAGGCGAGCGCCTCGTAGACGGTGAGCGGCTGGCCCTCGTACCAGACGCTCGGGAAGACGAGCGCCCGGGCCTGCCGCATCAGCGCCTGCACGGCGGCGGGGTCGCGCCAGCCCAGCATCACCGCCTCGGGATAGCGGGCGGCGAGGTCAGCCCGCTCGGAGCCGTCGCCGACGAACACCGCCCGCACCCCGGCCCGCCGGGCGGCCTCCGCGAAGATCGGCGCCCCCTTCTCAGTGGAGATCCGCCCGACGAACAGGAAGTCCCCGGGCGGCTCCGCCCGGACCGGCGCCGGTTCCACCGCGATCGGGTTGTCGACCCGGTAAAACCGGGTGCCGGCGGGCAGCAGCGGCCGGACCACGCTCTCCTGCAAATCGCTGATCGTGACGACGTGGGAGAACAGCTCCGGCAGCCGGGCGACATGCGCGAGCCCGGCATGGCGGATCATCCGGGCGACCTTGCGTGGGTAGCTGCGCGCGTCGCACTTCGCCAGGATGCAGGAGGCCGACATCGGCACGCGGTGGCAGATCTTCTGCTCGGGATAGGCGTAGAACCCCCCGGTCGGGCAGACCAGGAAGAACTCGTGCATCGTGTAGAGGCACGGCAGGCCGGAGGCCCGCAGGGCCGGGCCGATGGCCGGCGACAGCGCCTTGGCGAAGGCGTGGACATGGACCAGGGTGTCGCGCGGATCGCAGGCGGCGAGTTCCGCCGCCAGGGCCCGGGCGGCCGGTCCGTTCCAGATCGCCTGGGCCGCGAAAGCCAGCTTGTTGCGCGCCGTGGTGACGTCGTCCTGATCCAGGCAGACCACCCGGATGCCGGCGGGCTCCAGCCGCGGGTCGACCGGACCCACGGCCGCGAACAGGCTGACGCGGAACCCCCGGGCGGCGAGCCCCAGGGCGGATTCGATCGCGACCTTGGCCTGGCCGCCATTGATCGCGGCATGGTCGGCGACGAGGACGACGTGCACGTCAGGAATTCCGCCGCTCTGTTTTCGGGGTGTAAGTCTGTAACGGCCGGCGGTTGATCCTCCGTAAACCGCCCTGGACTTATCATCGCGGCAGGTCCTGCCGAGACAACTCATGCATGTCGTGATCCTGGCCGAGTTCGCGACTGCCAGCGGCGGGGCGGAGAAGGTCGCCCTCGAATCCGCCCGCGGGCTCGCCGAGGCCGGCCTGAAGGTGACCTACCTCCAGGCGATCCCGGGCCCGGTCGATCCCCTGCTGGATCACGACAACATCCGCCGGATCGAGCTCGGCCTGCCCGACATCTGGACCCTGGGCGGCATCAAGGCGGCCACCACCGGGATCTGGCATGCAGCCGCGGCCCGCGCCCTCGAGGCGGCGCTCCGACAGCTGCCGGCGGCGCCGGATTGCCTCCACCTGCACCAATGGACCCGCACCCTGTCCCCGGCGATCTTCCCGGTCCTGTCCCGGCTCGGCGTGCCGGTGGTCGTCACCCTGCACGATTACGCCATGGCTTGCCCGAACGGGGTCTATTACCGGTTCGACCGGGCCGAGCCCTGCGGGCTGGCGCCGCTCTCGCCCGCGTGCCTGGCCGCGCCCTGCGACCCCCGCAGCCGGGTTCACAAGCTCGTGCGCGTCGCCCGCGCGGGGGCGCTCCGGCAGGCGCTGCACGGGCGTCCGCTCCACGTCGTCCACGTCTGCGACGCCAGCCGGCGGCGGCTCGGCGACCTGCTCGGCGGCTACGCGCTCACCCATCACCGCGTCGACAACCCGGTCCGAGTCGCGGACGGGCCGCCGGCCGACCCCGCCCGGGGCGACGCCATCGCGTATGTCGGCCGCCTGACTCGGGAGAAGGGGGCCGACCTCGTCGCGGACGCCGCCCGGGCGGCGGGGCTGACCGCCCTGTTCGTCGGCGCCGGCCCCCTGGAGGCGGAACTGCGCGCCCGGCCCGGCGTCGAGGTGGTCGGATGGCAGGCGCCGGACGCCGTCTGGGCCCTGCTGCGCGGACGCGCCCGGGCGCTCGCCGCCCCGTCGCGCTGGTACGAGACCGGGCCGCTCACCGTCTACGAGGCCCTCGCGGCCGGCATCCCGGTGGTCGCCTCCGACCGGTCCGGGGCCGCCGAGAAGGTCCGGGACGGGCGGACCGGCTTCGTGGTCGCCCCCGAGATCGAGCCCCTGACGGCGGCGTTCTCGGCCCTGCGGGACGATACCCGCGCCCGGACCCTCGGGGACAACGCCCGGGCCCGGTTCCGGGCCGAGCCGATGACCCTCGCAACCCACGCCGCCGCGCTGCGCGCGCTCTACGCCGGCCTCGTGGGAAGCGGCGCGGGTGCGCTGCACCATGCCGGTGGAGCCGCCCGGTCAGCCTAGCCGTCGGCGGTACCGGATGGGCCGCCTCGATCAGTCTACGCCTCGGGTGCCGCGGCTATAGACAGCGCACGGCTTTGATATAGAGAGGCATCGCGGCGGGCCGGTCACGCCAAAACGTGCGAAAACGCATGGCATAGCTGCCGAGCTTTGTCGTTGACCGAGACGTTGCCGGCACGGCGATCCGAACACTGCCATTGGGCCGTCAGTCTGCACTTTATCGACGTTTCCGTCCCGGCTGGTCCCGCAGATAGGCAGTTGACTTCTTGTTGCAGTGCAACATATAGAAGCGCGTCACCGCGGACGCGGATCGGCGTCCCACCCCGAGACAGCGTGTGCTGGAGCCTTCGATGCAGACCCCGAACTTCGAGATCCCGACCGAGATGCGCGACTTCGCCGAGAAGAGCGTCGACCAGGCCCGCAACGCCGTCGGCACCCTGATGTCGAACGCCATGAAGGCGGCCGAGCAGGCCCAGGTCTCGGGCCAGACCTTCCAGTCGACCATGACGGCGGCGGTCTCGAAGGGTTTCGAGCACGCGCAGAACAACGCCAACGCGACGTTCGACTTCGCCCAGAAGCTGGCCCGCACCAAAGACCTGCGCGAGGCGTTCGAGCTGCAGTCCGAGTTCGTCCGCAGCCAGTTCGCCGCCCTCCAGGCCCAGGCCAAGGATTTCGGCGCCCTCGCGCAGCAGAACGTCGCCCGCTAAGACATAGCTCGGTCCGCCCCGGCGGACGGAGTGCGGCGGTGCCCGGCCCCAGAGGGCGGGCACCGCCGGATCGTTCAGACCCGAGCCCATCAGACACAGGCGGTCCTTCCCTCCGGCCGGCGCTCCGTCAGGGGGCCCGACGCGAACGAGGAGACGATCCGCCATGGGCAAGCCGCGTCGACCCAAGAGGCCCCGCTTCACCTGGAATCCGCAACTCGGCGTCGAACCGGGTACGGCCGCACCAGCGACCGATACGGCCATCCCGGCGGATGCCGTGTCCAAGGCCACGGAGACCGTTGTCTCTCCGAGCCGGGATGCCGCCGAGCCGAGCGCGCCGGCCGCGTTGCCGGTGGCCGCCTTCGTCCCGCCCGTCACGGTCGAGCCCGCTCCGAACGGCGCGGTCGCCGCGGACCCTCCGGCCAAGGGCACGTCCTATCGTCCAGGGAGCGACGGCATCGGCACGACCATCGCCCAGTACATGCAGGGCGAGGGCGAGGCCGCACTGGCGCATATCCGCGCGTTGTCGCAAGCCGGCTCACCGACCGAGCTGATCCGCCTCCAGATGGGCGAGGTCCAGCGCGCCGCCGACGCCTCCCTGACCTGCTGGAGCGCCTTGTTCCGCCAGGCGAGCCGCCTCGTCACGTTCCGCTGACGGCACGGGTGCCGGCTTGATGCGATCAGGCCGGCGACAGCGTCGAAGCATCGATACGCGGCGCTCGCTCACACCGAACCGACATCGCCTCGACGGCGACCGCTCCGGCCCCGCCCGCCTTGCCGAAGGACAGAAGTGGACATAATGTCCAATCTGTCCCTTCCCGAGATGATGTCATGCGATCCTGGCAGGCGGCCGACGCCAAGCAGAACTTCGGTCGGCTGGTCGATGCGGCCAAGGACGGCCCCCAGATGCTGCTCCGGCACGCCGAGCCCGTGGGGGTGGTGCTGTCGATGGAGCATTACGAGCGCCTGAAGACCCAAGCCGACGCCGCGTTCGCAAACTTCCTGCTCGCGTCGCCGCTCGAAGAGGCGGATTTCGACAAGGACGTCGGCCTGAGCCTGTCCGGTGACTGAGCCGCCGGCCGGCTGGATCGTAGACACGAACGTGATCTCGCGACCGTCCGCGACGAAGGACGATCCGGATCCGCCGGCCTCGCGCTGGATCCGGCGCAACGCCCATCTCCTCCGGATCAGCGCCGTGACCATCGCGGAGATTCGCCGTGGGCTCGCGTTGGAGACCTTGCGGATCGAGCGCTTGAAAGACCCGCGGGCCCGACGACGCGACCAAACCGTCCTCGACATCAAGGCGGACTGGTACGGACATTTGCGATCCCGCTTCGCCGACCGCATCGTTTCGATCGACGCCGACGTGGCCGAACGTTGGGCCGACGTCTCGGTCCGGTTTCCCTCCATCCGTGATGGGGACAAGGCGATCCTGGCTTCGGCGCTCGTCCATCGCTACGGGATTGCGACGCGCAATCTTTCGGACTTCAAGGCCTCGTCCGTGCCGCTGGTGGATCCGTTCGACCCGGCCACGTGGTGGGACGACGATCCGGGGCCGACCGACCCTCATCCTGGCCATTGATCGATGTCACCCCGTGATCCGGCGCTGAACCCAGGACCGTCACATTCGGGTTGTCCATCGCGGGAACCCGCCAGGTCGCACCCGCAACCATCGATTAACCACGATCATCCTATGCCTGGGCTGAGGGCACGGGAGATGAATCCGGACCGATGCCGAGCTGTGCGCACCTGATCCGTTCCGCCTTGTACCGCCTCTGCCTCGCCGCGACGCTGGCGGCGACGCCGGTCGTGGCCCAGAACGGCGACAAGCCGACCACTCCGCCCGCCGGGCCGGCGCCCGCGGTCGCCATCGGGGCGGATCTCGCCAGCCAGGCCGGCACCACGCGGCTCACCCTGACGCTGTCGCGGGCCGTGGAGGCGCGCGGCTTCGTGATGGAGCGGCCCGACCGGGCGGTGATCGATCTGCCCGAGGTCAACTTCCAGCTCGATTCCGGCGCCGGGCGCCGCCGCGAGGGCGTGGTCCAGTCGTTCCGCTACGGGTTGTTCGCCCCCGGCCGCTCCCGGGTCGTGATCGATCTGGCCGCCCCGGCCGCGATCGGGCGGATCGAGACCGTGACCCGGGCCCGGGACGGTGCGGTGCTGCTGACGATCCCGCTCCAGCGGGTCGAGCGCGAGGCCTTCCGCAAGGCCGCCGCCGCCAGCGATCCGGCCCCCGCCCAGGCACGCAGCGCCCCGCCCGAGCCCGCCGACCAGCGCCCGCTGATCATGGTCGATGCCGGGCATGGCGGCACCGATCCCGGGGCGATCGCGGTGGGCGGGGTGTTCGAGAAGGACATCGTGTTCGGCTTCGCGCAGGCGCTGGTCGGTAAACTCGAAGCCGGGGGACGCTACCGGGTCCGGATGACCCGCGACCGGGACGTGTTCGTGCCGCTCGCCGAACGCGTGCGCATCGCCCGCGAGGCCAAGGCCGACCTGTTCGTGTCGATCCACGCGGATTCGATCTCGGCGGCCCCGCAGGTGCGGGGCGCCACGATCTACACCAACGCCGAGAAGGCCACCGACATCGAATCCGCCAAGCTCGCCGAGCGCGAGAACCGGGCCGACGCGGCGGCCGGGGCCGACGCCGCCGAGGCCCCCCCGGACATCGCCGACATCCTGCAGGAGCTGACCCTGCGCGAGACCCGGGGCTTCTCGTCGGGCTTCGCCCGCACGCTGATGGGCCAGCTCGCCCCGGTCATGGAGATGAGCGCCAAGCCCCACCGGGAGGCGCGCTTCATGGTGCTGCGCTCCCCCGACGTGCCGAGCGTGCTGGTGGAACTCGGCTATCTGTCGAGCAAGCGCGACCTGGAGATGCTGCAATCGCCCGAGTGGCGGGCGGGCGTCACCGGCTCCATGGCCAAGGCGATCGACCAGTTCTTCGGCAACCGCGCGACGCTCAGGCCCGCGCTGATCACGCGACGGTCGGCCGCCGTCGCCCCAGTTTTACCATAGAGTAAGTGTCGATACGGGACGTCCGAACGCCCCGTCGCACCGCCGTTGAACCGGTAATCCGAGGGGGCTTCACGGGAGCGTCCGGGAGCCGACCGCGTCGAGAATGGACGCCCGTGCCGGATGAGCCGAACCCGGCAGGCGGCCGGGCCAGCGACGAGCGGAACACCGGATGCGTCTGATCCTTCGTTTCTTCGGGATCCTGTTCAGCGCCGCCGCGGTGCTGTTCGTGGTCGGCGCCGCGGCCGGCGGCTACTTCTACTGGAAGTACAGCCAGGACCTGCCCGACCACGCCGCGCTCGCCAATTACGAGCCGCCGGTGATGACCCGCATCCACGCGTCGGACGGCTCTCTGCTGGCCGAGTACGCCCGCGAGCGCCGGCTGTACCTGCCGATCCAGGCGATGCCGAAGATCGTGGTCGCGGCCTTCCTGTCGGCCGAGGACAAGAACTTCTACAAGCACGGCGGCATCGATCCCGAGGGGATCGTGCGCGCGTTCCTGACCAATGCCAAGTCGGGCAAGCGCCAGGGCGCCTCGACCATCACCCAGCAGGTCGCCAAGAACTTTTTGCTGTCCTCCGAGCAGACCTATGACCGCAAGATCCGGGAGGCGCTGCTGGCTCTGCGGATCGAGGCGGCCTACTCCAAGGACAAGATCCTGGAGCTGTACCTCAACGAGATCTTCTTGGGGACGATCGTTCCCGGCCGGAACCTGCATGGGGTCGCGGCCGCCGCGCTCGACTACTTCGGCAAGTCGGTCCACGAGCTGACCATCAACGAGGCCGCCTACCTCGCCGCGCTCCCGAAGGGGCCGAACAACTACCACCCCTACCGCAAGACCCAGGCGGCTTTGGACCGCCGCAACGAGATCATCCGCCTGATGGCGGAGAACAGCTACATCACCAAGGAAGAGGCGGACGCGGCCAAGAAAATGCCGCTCGGGGTCAACCCGCGGGTCGCCTTCCCGAACGCCGCCAACGCCAACTACTTCACCGAGGAGGTCCGGCGCGAGATCTCCGAGCGCTACGGCGAGAAGAAGCTCTACGAGGGCGGCCTCTCGGTGCGCGCCACCCTCGACCCGAAGATGCAGGCTTGGGCCCGCAAGGCCCTGGTCGACGGCCTGGTGCGCTACGACCAGGCCCATGGCTGGCGCGGCGCCGTCACCAAGGTCGACCTGACCGGGCGCGACTGGGGCATGGCGGCGGCCGAGGTCCCGGCGCTCGGCGACGTGGCGCCCTGGCGGCTCGCCGTGGTGCTCGGCAATGGCGGCGGCGGCGTGCAGGTCGGCCTCCAGCCCCGGCGCGAGGCCTCGGGCCAGGTCGGCAAGGACCGAGAGACCGGCGTGATCACCCCGGACGGCATGCGCTGGGCCGGCCGCCCGAACCTCCAGCCCGGCGACATGGTCTATGTCGAGGCGATGGATGGCGGCCGCGGGCAGTACCGCCTGCGCCAGAAGCCCGAGGTGTCCGGCGCCATCGTGGCGATGGACCCCAATACCGGCCGCGTCCACGCGATGGTCGGCGGCTTCTCGTACGACGAATCCGAGTTCAACCGCGCCACCCAGGCGATGCGCCAGCCCGGCTCCTCGTTCAAGCCGATCGTCTACTCGGCGGCGCTCGACAACGGCTATACGCCCGCCTCGATCGTGCAGGACACGCCGATCACCATCGAGGCCGGCCCCGGCCAGGAGTCCTGGACGCCCTCGAACTACGACGGCAAGTCCGGCGGCCCGCACACCCTGCGGTACGGGATCGAGCATTCCAAGAACCTGATGACGGTCCGGCTCGCCAAGGATGTCGGCATGCCGCTGATCGCCGAGTACGCCCGCCGCTTCGGCGTCTACGACGACCTGCTGCCGGTGCTGCCGATGTCGCTCGGCGCCGGCGAGACCACGGTGATGCGCATGGTCACCGCCTACTCGATGCTCGCCAATGGCGGGCGCCGCATCCGGCCGACCCTGATCGATCGCATCCAGGATCGCATCGGCGAGACCATCTACCGGCACGACAACCGCAAGTGCATCGGCTGCGACGCCGAGAAATGGTCGGGCCAGGACGAGCCGAAGCTGGTGGACGATTCCGAGCAGGTGCTCGACCCGCTCACCGCCTACCAGATGGTGTCGATCATGGAGGGCGTCGTCCAGCGCGGCACCGCGACCCTGCTGAAGCAGATCGGCAAGCCGCTCGCCGGCAAGACCGGCACCACCAACGACGCCAAGGACGCGTGGTTCGTGGGCTTCTCGCCGGATCTGGCGGTCGGCATCTATATCGGCTTCGACAAGCCGCGCTCGCTCGGCGACCGTGCCACCGGCGGCGGCCTCGCGGCCCCGATCGCCCTCGAGTTCCTGAAGGTCGCCCTCAAGGACAAGCCGCCGACCCCGTTCCGCGTGCCCCCGGGGATCAAGCTGATCCGCGTGAACCTCGGCTCCGGCACCCGCGCCGGCTCGCGGGAGGGCGCCGGCACGATCCTGGAGGCGTTCAAGCCGGGCACCGCGCCGCCCGATTCCTACGTCGCCCCGGCCCAGAGCGCCGCCCCCGCGGCGGTCCCGGCGGACCCCGACCGGGCCGCCCAGGCCGGCGGGCTCTACTGAGGAACGGCCGCAGGATGAACCACCCGGTCATTCCGGGGCGCCGCAGGCGAACCCGGAACCCATAACCGCCGACGGTGCGAGGTCTTGATCTGTCGGCGGTTATGGATCCCGGGTTCCGCTTCGCGGCCCCGGGATGACGAGGCGGGCGATGTGGCGGCGCTGAACTCCCAAAGACAGAAAAAAGCCGCCCGGTTGGGGGCGGCTTGGGAGAGTCATCAGGGAGGCATCAAACAGAGCGGACGGAACCATCCAACTCGATATCCAGAATTCTGGATGCCTCTTTATGCCCCGTGAACCTTAATCGCCGGTTAAAAACCAGTTTTCAGCCAAAAGCTCACGCGGCGAGACTGTCGAAGAGACCGCGCCCGTCGGTGCCGCCGATCAGGCTTTCGACGAAGTTCTCCGGGTGCGGCATCATCCCGAGGACGTTGCCGCCCTCCGAGTAGACCCCCGCGATGGCGTTGAGGGAGCCGTTGCGGTTGGCCTCGACCGTGATGGCCCCGGCGGCGTCGCAGTACCGGAACGCCACGCGGCCCTCGCCCTCGATCCGCGCCAGCGTATCGGGGTCGGCGAAGTAGTTGCCCTCGCCATGCGCGACGCAGACGTCGATGACCTGCCCCTGCGTGTAGGCGCTGGTGAAGCGGGTGTCGGTGCGCTCGACCCGCAGCGTCTGGCGGTGGCAGATGAAGCGGCGGTTGACGTTGCGCATCAGGACGCCCGGCAGCAGGCCCGATTCGCACAGGATCTGGAAGCCGTTGCAGATGCCGAGCACGAGGCCGCCGCGCGCCGCGTGTGCCCGCACCGCGTCCATGGCGGCTGCGCGTCCCGCGATCGCGCCGCAGCGCAGGTAGTCGCCGTACGAGAAGCCGCCCGGCAGGACGGCGAGGTCGGTCCCGGCCGGCAGATCCGGATCCGCGTGCCAGACCATGCTGACCCGCGCGCCAGACCGGCGCAGGGCCCGGGCGACGTCGCTCTCGCGATTCGAACCCGGAAAGACGACGACCGCAGCGTGCATCAGAGGATCTCGATCGCGTAGTTCTCGACGACGGTGTTGGCGAGCAGCTTCTCGCAGGCCGTCCGCAGGGTGGCCTCGGCGGCCGCGCCGTCGGCGGCGGAGACTTCGAGGTCGAACACCTTGCCCTGCCGGACGCTGTCGACGCCGTCGACGCCCAGCGACCGGAGCGCGGCCTCGATCGCCTTGCCCTGCGGGTCCAGCACACCGGTCTTCAAGGTGACGATGATATGGGCTTTCATGGATCTTCCGGTCTCACGCGCAGCCGAAAACGTGGGCGCGACCCGCGGCGTCGTTACACGGGCGGCCGTCGCGCGTTCCCTAGCAGGAAGGCCGCCGGCCTGTCGAACGCCGTGTCGGACGGACGGCGCGGCTAGCGCGGCGTCGCCCGGGTGCGGATCGGCTCGATGCTGGTCGCCCGGCGCCAGAGCTGGAGCATGATCCAGGCGGCGAACAGGCTGAAGAGACCCATCAGCACGTGGCCGACCCGGTCGCCCAGGTCGAACAGGCCGGCGAGCGCCCAGCCGGCTGCGATGGCGACGGCGAACACCTCGGTGCCGACGAGGACCATCATGCTCACGATGGTGATGGCGTTGCGCCCGTTCACGAGACCCGTCTCCCGGTCGATTGCGAGGTCCCGGAACGAAACGATCCCGGGACCCGCGCAGCTAGCCCAGAGGCGTGGGGCTATGCAACCGCGGGAGCCGGGATCGTCCGGTTCCCGACGTCAGCGCGGCGCGCGCTTGGCCAGGATCCGCTGCAGGGTCCGGCGGTGCATGTTCAGGCGCCGGGCGGTCTCGCTGACGTTGCGGCTGCACAGTTCGTAGACCCGCTGGATGTGCTCCCAGCGGACCCGGTCCGCCGACATCGGGTTCTCGGGCGGGTCGGCCCGCTCGCCGGGCTGCGCCATCAGCGTGCCGTGGATCTCGTCGGCGTCGGCGGGCTTGGCGAGGTAGTCGAACGCGCCGAGCTTCACCGCCGTGACGGCGGTCGCGATGTTGCCGTAGCCGGTCAGGATCACGCCCCGCGCCTCGGGGCGGCGCTCCTTCAGGCGGGCGATCACGTCGAGGCCGTTGCCGTCGCCCAGCCGCATGTCGATCACCGCGAAGGCGGGTGGGCGAGCCTCGACCGCCGAGACCCCGTCGGCCACGCTGTCGGCGACCTGGACGTGGTAGCCGCGGCTTTCCATGGCGCGGGCGAGCCGCGTCGAGAACGGCTTGTCGTCGTCCACGATCAGCAGGCTGCGATCGGTGAAGGCGGCGAGGGGATCGGCTTCATTGATCACGGCAGGATCGATCGCTGTCGTGGTCCCGGGCTGCGTCAGCATCCGGTACTCCTTTCGGGTTTTCGTAAGGGAATTATTCGGTCAGTTCTTGGTCTGATCCTCATATAGGGACGACATCGCCCGGGGGCAGGGGCGCGTGGATATTGAGTTCCGGCGAATGACGCGGGGCTGCCCCCCGTTCGAAGATGTGACGGGCCCAGGAGACGCGCACGATCGCCCCATGGGCCTCCGGCGCCGAGACGTTCATCAGCGCGATCTGGGCGCCGGAGCGCTCGATCAGGGTCTTGGCGATGAACAAACCGAGGCCGAGGCCGGCCCCGACGGTCCCGCCGGTCTGCGCGCGGTCGGCGCTGCGGGTGGTTACGTAGGGCTCTCCCGCCCGCAGCAGGACCTCGCTGGAGAAGCCCGGACCGTCGTCGCGGATCTCGATCCAGACGCGCTCCGGTGTCCAGCGGCCTTCCACGGTGACGCGCGAATCAGCGAAGTCGACCGCGTTGTCGAGGATGTTGGCCAGCCCGAACATCACCCCGGGGTTGCGGCGGCAGGCGGGCTCCGGGCCCTCACCCTGGCTGGAGATGTCGAGCACCGCGCCGAGCGCGCGCTGGGGCGCCACCAACTCCTCGACGAGATGGCTGAACGTCACCGTCTCCAGGAAGCCGACGCCGTCGCCGTCGAGCGACGTGAGCTTGCCCAGGATGCCCCGGCAGCGGTCGACCTGCTCGCGCAGCAGGGTCAGGTCGTCGGCCACCGCCGGCGAGGCGGTCGGCCCGAGCTGGCGGATCAGCTCCTTGGTCACCAGCATGATCGTCCCGAGGGGCGTGCCCAATTCGTGGGCAGCCGCCGCCGCGAGACCGTCAAGCTGCGACAGGTGCTGCTCCCGGGCCAGCACCAGTTCGGTGGCCGCCAGGGCCTGGGCGAGGAGCCGCGTCTCCTCGGCGACCCGCCACGCGTAGACGCCCGTGAAGGCGGTCCCGAGCAGGATCGCGGTCCAGACCCCCGAGACGTATAGGAACGGCAACTCGATCCGCCCGTCCGAGAACCAGGGCAGGGGCCGGTGCACCAGGGCGAGCAGCGTCGCCAGGCCCACGGCGAGCAGGCCGAGCGCCAGGGTCCGCTCCGGCGGCAGCGCGGTGGCGGAGATCAGCACGGGGGCGAGGAACAGCAGCGAGAACGGGTTCTGCAGGCCGCCAGTGAGGAACAGCAGTGCCGCGAGCTGCACGATGTCGAAGGCCAGCAGCAGGGCCGCGGAATCGTCGCTCAGGCGGTAGCTCGCAGGGAAGCGGATGCGCAGGGCCAGGTTCAGCCAGGACGAGGTGGCGATCACCAGGAAGCACCAGCCGAACGGCAGCGCCAGGCCCAGGCCGAACTGCGCCCCGACCACGGCGGCGCTCTGGCCGGTGATGGCGAGCCAGCGCAGGCGGACGAAGGTGTCGAGCCGGAGGTGCCGGGCGTTGCGGACGAGGCCGTTGAGATTGCTGTCGGGCATGCGTGCATCGGTGCAGCGCCGCGTGAATCCTCACGGGCGCAGAGCTTGGGCAGACGTGCGGCCCCGTCGAGCCGGCGGGGTCGTGACGGGCAAGTCGCCCCGGGGTGCGGATGTTCCGCGATCGTTCAGGGTGGAACCTTAGGCTGGCACCACGGGTTGCATCAGGCTTTTCGCCTGTCGGCGTTCCGCCGGCAGTCCCGGGACGCGAGGTGGCGATGCTTCTGGCTTACGCGATGTATGAGAGTGCCCGCGCCATGATGGCGCCGGCCCGGCTCGCCGCCGACCTGACCCGCCACGCCCTCCAGATGCCCGGCAATCCCCTGGCCTACGGACCCTACGCCCGGGCGGTCAGCGCCGGCTGCGAGATGTTCGAGCGTGCCACCCGCCGCTACGGCAAGCCGGCCTTCGGATTCGCCGAGACGCTGGTCGACGGCGCAGCGGTCCCGGTCAGCGAGCGGGTCGTCTGGGAGCGGCCGTTCTGCCGGCTGATCGCGTTCGAGCGCGCCTTCCTGACCCCGCCCGCCGAGCCGGAGCCGAAGCTGCTCATCGTCGCGCCGATGTCGGGGCACTACGCCACGCTGCTGCGCGGCACCGTGGAGGCGATGCTGCCGAACCACCGGGTCTACATCACCGACTGGAACGATGCCCGGATGGTGCCCCTGGCGGCGGGGCGCTTCGACCTGGACACCTATATCGACTACCTGCAGGAGATGTTCGCGGTCCTCGGGCCGGACCTGCACATCATGGCAGTATGCCAGCCGGCGGTGCCGGTCCTGGCCGCGGTGGCGCTCATGGAGGCCAAGGGCGCGCCCGTGGTGCCGGCTTCCATGACCCTGATGGGCGGCCCGATCGACACCCGCCGCTCGCCCACGGCGGTGAACTGCCTCGCCCAGGAGCGCGGCCAGACCTGGTTCGAGCGCAACACGATCAGTCTTGTGCCGCCGATCTTCCCGGGGGCCTGGCGCCGGGTCTATCCTGGCTTCCTGCAGCTGTCGGGCTTCATGGCGATGAACCTCGACCGCCACGTCACCGCCCATTCCGACATGTTCGACCACCTGGTGAAGGGCGATGGCGACTCGGCCGAGAAGCACCGGGACTTCTACGACGAGTATCTGGCGGTGATGGACCTGACCGCGGAATACTACCTGCAGACCGTGCAGACGGTCTTCGTCGATCATGACCTGCCGAAGGGCCGGATGCGCCACCGCGGCACCCCGGTCGATCTCGGGGCGATCCGCCGCTGCGCCATCCTGGCGGTGGAGGGCGAGAACGACGACATCTCCGGGGTCGGCCAGACCAAGGCGGCCCTCGACCTGACTCCGAACCTGCCCGAATCCCGCAAGGCGTACCATCTCCAGGCCGGCGTCGGGCATTACGGGGTGTTCAACGGCTCCCGCTACCGCACGGTCATCGCCCCCCGGATCGCCGCCTTTATCCGCGCCCAGCAGGCGGAAGCCGGGACGCGCGGATCGCATCTGCGCCAGGTGGGCTGAGGAAAGTTCCGGTTTCGAAAGGTCCGAGACCTTTCGCGGGTCCAGGGCGGAGTCCCGTCTCCCGGGGCCTCCGTCGAAAGCCCGCTTCTGATCCCGCGATCCCGCCGCGCTTGGCCGGCGCGCGCTGCATTTTGAATTCTCTTCCACTCACGGTGGCGCGAGCCTTGCGAGGCCGTATCCGTGAGCACGATGACCGCCGATCCCCCGCCGCCCCTCCGTGTCCCCTGCCGGCCTTCGTCCGGCCGGATGAGGCCGTGCGCGAACAGGATGCGGATAACTGGAATTTGATTCCCCAAAACCGTCTTGCGGTAGCAGGGAACTGGCGCATGCTGCTGATCGTGTGAAAATCCAGCCTCCCCCGACCGCGATACATGGCCGGGGCCTTCCGTCGACCGATTCACAGACGCACCCGGAGTGCGGGCCGGTGGCCGGGATCGAGATCCCGCCGGCCAGGGAGATCACGATGGACCGCAGGACGTTCCTCAAGGGCTCGGCCGCACTCGGGCTGGCCGCCCCGCAGATCGCGATGCCGGCCGTGGCGCAGGGCGCCAAGGTGCTGCGCTTCGTGCCCCAGGCGAACCTCGCCAACTTCGATCCGATCTGGGGCACGCAATACGTCGTGCGCAACGCCGGCACCCTCGTGTGGGACATGCTGTACGGCGTCGATGCGCAGCTGAAGCCGCAGCGCCAGATGGTGGAATCCGAGGAGGTCTCGGGCGACCAACTCACCTGGACCTTCCGGCTGCGGCCCGGCCAGACCTTCCACGACGGCGAGCCGGTGCTGGCCAAGGACGTGGTGGCGAGCCTCGGACGCTGGATGGCCCGCGATCCGATCGGCCTGATGATCCGGGGCATCCAGGACGACCTCGCCGCCGTCGACGACCGGACGTTCCGCTGGCGCCTGAAGAAGCCGTTTCCGAAGCTCCTCTACGCGCTCGGCAAGACCAACGCCCCGATGGCCCTGATCATGCCGGAGCGGATCGCCAAGACCGACCCGTTCACGCAGATCACCGAGTATGTCGGCTCCGGCCCGATGACCTTCGTGCGCAACGAATGGGTGCCGGGCGCGCGGGCCGTGTTCCAGAAATTCGCCGGCTACAAGCCCCGCGAGGAGCCGAATTCGTGGCTGGCCGGGGGCAAGCACATCCTGGTCGACCGGGTCGAATGGGTGATCATGCCGGACGCGGCCACCGCCTCGGCGGCCCTGCAGAACGGCGAGGTCGACTGGTGGGAGAACCCGATCTCCGACCTCGTGCCGCTCCTGCGCAAGAACGCCAACCTCAACGTCGACATCGCCGACCCGCTGGGCAATGTTGGGTCGTTCCGGATGAACCACCTCCATCCGCCCTTCGACAACCCGAAGATCCGCCAGGCCGTCATGACCGCCATGAGCCAGGAGGATTACATGCGGGCGATCGTCGGCGACGACGACACCTTATGGAAGACGCTGCCGGGCTTCTTCACGCCGGGTACGCCGCTCTACAGCGAGGCGGGCGGGGGCAGCGTCGGCAAGGGCGACATCAAGCTCGGCCAGAAGCTGCTGAAGGAAGCCGGCTACAAGGGCGAGCCCGTGGTCTGCGTGGTGGCGCAGGACCAGGGGATCACCAAGGCGCAGGGCGACATCACCGCCGACCTGTTGAAGCAGATGGGCTTCAACGTCGACTTCGTCGCCACCGACTGGGGTACCACCGGCACCCGCCGGGCCTCCAAGGCGCCGCCGTCCCAGGGCGGCTGGAACATGTTCCACACCTGGCACGCGGGCGCCGACTGCATCAATCCGGCGGGCTATCCCGCGGTCCGGGCCAGCGGCGACAAGGCCTGGTTCGGCTGGCCCAACGTCCCGCCCGTGGAGGCCGCCATCGCCGAGTGGTTCGACGCGGCCGACCCGGCCGCCGAGAAGGCCGCCATCGACAAGGTCAACGCAGCCGCCTGCGAGGGCGTGGTCTACGTCCCGACCGGGTTCTTCCTCGGCTACCAAGCCTGGCGCAAGACCGTCTCGGGCATCGTGAAGGGGCCGATCCCGTTCACCTGGGGCGTGTCGAAGGCGTGATGGGGCGGGTGGTTGTCATGTCGGCACGCGTGCCGCGCACCCCCTCCCCCCTCTGCGGGGGAGGGTACCCTGCGAAGC
>NZ_VRVG01000107.1:0-19538 GCF_008040085.1 Methylobacterium sp. WL7
AATACAGCGATTTCTATGGTGAGTTTTCCGTATAAATTTGGACGCAGATTCAATATTTCCGTATGAGATGGCGGCCCGACATTATATCGTCCCGCCTGGAAATCGATTAAATGCTGAATATCGCCATCAACCAATCTCATTAGACTTCGTCTTCTACTACGAAAACCGAATGAATTTACATTTTCAAATACATTTTTTTGAATTTTATTGAGCACTTGAACATGCTCTGATCTATACATCATTGAACTCAAATCCAGATAGGACAAATGGTGGGTTAATATATCACTCGGATCGTTATAAATACTGCAAAATCGATCAGCCTCAGACCTTAAATTGCTTAGTTGGAGCAGCCATTTCGATATGAGGCGCGGAACACCACAAAATTACCTCAGGGCAATAAATTCGTAAATTTTGCAGTCGCTGAATTTGCGCAACGTCGGATATACTTGATTATGGCCGTGCTTCCGGCGGCATTGCATCCTGAGGATGTGCGACCGCAGGGTTCTCGTTCGCTTCTCCTCGATCACGCATCTGTCGCGCCGCGTCCGCCGCCGCCTTGTCGGCGGCGGCCTTGAGCGCGGCGGCGCGGGCGCGGTCCATCTCGATCCGGGCGCGGCGGCGCTGGCGCTCGACCTGGTCGGCCTCGGTCAGCTCGATCGTGTCCAGCTCGCGCTGGAGCACGAAGGCCGCCAGCCCGTTCGACAGGGCGCCGACGTCGAGCACGCGCTCGGGCGCCGCGAGGGACCCGGTGAAGCCGAGCTGGACGGCCGGGGGGCCGGCATTCCAGCCGCGGGGGACCGGGCCGCCGGACAGGAGCCCGCGGGCGTCGAGCCGGCCGCCGCGCAGGTCGTAGCCGAGGGTGCCGGACCAGCGGGCGGCCCCGAAATCGAGGTCGAGGGGGCCGGCTCTCAGGACCCCGCCCACGAGGGTGACCGGGCTGCTCGCCGGCGCCTTCGCCTGGGCGCCGGCCTTTGCGAGTTCCTCGGCCACCAGGGCCTGCAGCCGGCCTTCGCGCAGGGGGTCGTCGATCTCCACCGCCCGGGCGAGCGCGCGGCCGAGGGAGGCCGGGTCGGCCCCCGGGACGCTCAGGTCCTTGAGGGTGAGGCTGCCGCTGCCGGACAGGTTGTCGGCGAGGCCCGGGGCGGTCTCGGCCGTGGTGACGAAGCGCGCGGACGCGGTCAGGCGTCCGCCGATCGGGCCGCCGGCCAGGGCGGAGAGGGCCACGTCGTCGAGGGCGCCCTCGCCGGTGACCGACGCCTCGGCGCCCCGACGGGTGAGCGTGGCCGAGCCCGCGATCCGCCCGCCTGCGAGCTTGGCCGTCAGGTTGCGCAGGGTCAGGACGCCGTCCGCGAGGCCCAGGGCCAGCCCGGCCTCCGTGGCGGCGAGGCCCCGGCCGAGGTCGAGGGTCGCGACCCGGGCCTCGAGCGCGAGGGGGGCGAGCGGCTGCGGGACCGGGCCGAAGCGGTCGGCCTTGGCCGGGTCCGGCGGCAGCAGCAGCGCCGTCGCCAGCTGCGGCACCGACAGGCGGTCGAGGCTGAGGCGGCCGCGCAGCGCCCCGCCCGGGGCCCGCTGCAGCCGGCCGCTCAGGGCCGCGCCCGCGACCGTCCCGGTGGTGTCGGCGGCGCTGTCGCTGCCGTCCTTGGCGAGGACGAAGGTCAGGTCGGCCGGCCAGGCGCCCGGCGCCAGGCGCGCCGCCCCGGCCAGGGTCAGGAACGGGGCGAGGTCGGCGGTGGCGGCCCGGATTTCGCCGCCCCCCGGCAGGGCGTCGGGGCCGACCAGGATCGGCCGGGCGGTGGCGAGCTTCAGGCCGGCGAGCGTGCCGTCGACGGTCAGCGCCAGGGTGTCGGCGTCCGGCCGCTCGGCGCTCAAGTGCAGCTCGGCCGGCTGCTGCAATCCGGGGATGTCGGTGCGCCCGAACCAGGGGCCCGCCCGGGGGGCCGTGAGGGTCGCGGTGCCGCCCTCGATCCGCGTGCCGCGGCTCGCCAGCGTCAGGTCGAGGGTGCCGCCGCCGGCGCTGCCCTTGATCTGGCTGCGCAGGGCGTCGGATGCGCCGCCCTCCCGGTCCAGGGTGACGGCGAGGTCGAGGGGCGCCTCGCGCAGGAACGCGGGCAGCAGGCGGATCTCGCCGACCCAGACCCGTTCGAGCAGGCCGAGCAGCGGGGCCGCCACGGGGGCCTTCAGGCGCCCGGAGACGCGGCCGGTCCCGTCCGCGCCGATCCGGCCGGACAGCTTGGCGCTGGCGCCCGCGAGGTCCGTCACGTCCAGGCTGTCCACCACCAGGCTCGACCCGTCCGACTGGATGCTGGCCGCGATCGTGCCGTTGCCGGAGCCCGCCGGCCCGTAGCGCACGTCCTTGGCCTCCAGGGTCAGGGCGAGGTCGTGGTCGCGCAGGCTGCCGAGCGTCGTCCCGAGCGGCGGCAGGGCGGCGATGTCGATGCCGCTGGCGCGGATCTGGGCGTCGAACCGCCCGCGCGCGCCGGCTTCCGCGGCGGTGTAGCGGGCGTTGCCGGTGACGCGGGCCGGCCCCAGCGCGAGGCGCAGGTTGCGCACGGACAGGCTGGAGGCGGCCGCCGCGAGGTCGGCCGCGGCCTCGACCCGGCGCCCGTCGAGGAGCGCGGTCAGGGGCCCCTCGACGCCGAGCCGGCGCAGGTAGCGCCCGAGCGGGTCGGAATCGGCCGCGACCAGCGCCACGGGACCGGTGAGACGCAACGGCGCCGCCTCGACCTGGCCGCTGACGGTCAGGGTCGCGTCGCCGGGTCCGGTCGCGGTCAGGCGGCGCAGCAGCAGGCCGCCCGCGCGCTCGACGGTGCCGGCGAGCGCGAGGTTCGACCATTCCTCGCCGCCCAGCACCGCGCTGCCCACCGACAGGTCGAGGTCGAGCATGGCAGGCAACCCGGCCCCGGCGCCCGGCAGGCCGCGGCCGATCAGGTTCTGGCCCTCCGGGGAGGTCAGGAAGGCGTCGAGGTCGAGCCGGCGGGCCTCCAGGGTCAGGCCGGCGCGCCATTGGCGCAGGTCGAGCCGGCCGATGCCGCCCAGGCGCAGCGCCCGGCCGCCCGGATCGATCGCCAGCTCGACGCCCTCGAACCGGACCTGGGTGCCCCGGGCCTTGAAGCTCCCGCCGAGCGAGAACGGCAGGTAGGGGCCGGCCGCCTGGGTCGGCGGGCCGACCACCAGGCGGGCCGAGCCTTCGGACTCGATGACCGCCCCGTCGGACTCGATGGGGACGAGGCCCAGCCTGGCGTCGGCCTCGAAGCGGGGATGCGCGTCGCCGCCGCCGGCGATCTTCACGGCGAGCCGCCCGTCCGCCCCGGGGGTCCCGCTCACCGCCCGGAACGGGACGCCGCCGCTGGTGCCCTCGACCCGCCACGGTCCGACGAGCGCGGGGGTCTGCAGGTGCAGGTCCTGGACGTAGAGCTGGTCGGTCCGGCCGGTGGCCGGCACCTGGGTGGTCACCAGGAATTGCTGGACGTGCAGGTCCTCGATGGCGAAGTCGCGGGCGCGCAGGGCCTCGCCGAGATCGGGCGGGATCCGCAGGGCCTCGCTGGCCACCACCGGGAGCTTGATCTCGGCCCGGCCGATCCGCGTCTCGGTGAAGCGGAACTCCCCCTTCAGCAGCGGCGTCAGGGCGATCTCGGCCTTGACGAAGCGGGCGTCGAGGGTCGGGCGGGCCGGGTCGGCCCCGAGATGCAGGCGGTCGATCCGCAGCCGCGGCGAGGGCAGGAGCCGGACCTCGATCCGGCCGTCGGTCCGGGCCGGCACCCCGAGGGACCGGGTCAGGCCCCGGTCGACGAGCGCGCGCTGGGCCTGCCAATCGATGACGGGCGGAACGGCCAGAGCCGCGACGAGAACCAGGATGACGGCGCCCGCCAGCGCGGTCAGAAGATCACGCAATGGTTCTGTTCCGCACTGTTTCGCGCGGGAGCGCTCCCCCGCGTGCCCTCGCGGGCCAACCGCCACGGCCATAGCACGATCAAGTGCCGAGGGCGCCAGCAGGGATCTGCTTGGTCAGGAGCACACTCAGCCCCGAGATCACCGGCTTCTGCACACACTACACCGCACCGCTGGCCATCATCGGCTTCGTCGACACCTTCCTTAACGCCTACCGCGAGAAGCACCTCAGCGCCTGCTAATCTAGGTCCCCTGCGGTTGGCGACTCGACACTCAACCGCCAACCCTTCCACCGAAACTTTAGTGTAAGCTTCGTCCTGACTCCACCCAGATGCGCTCCTCTGCTACGCTTTGCGACAAAGGAGCGACCATGCCGACAAAGCTCAAGATCAAGATGGGTCACATCGAATTCGAGTACGAAGGCGAAGCCATCTACGACAATGAGGCCGTGAAGGACCTATTCAGCCATATCGAGTCGTTGGCCAGTGCCGCGCCTCCCGGCACCTTCGACGCCCTGCCGCCAGTTAACGATCCAGAGAATGCGGAAGAAAGCAGGGACGTTCCCGACGTTATTACTAATCTCTCGGTGCAGACCGTCGCCGCTCGGCTCGGCGCCAAGTCTGCAAGAGATGTCGCGCTCGCCGCTGCCGCCCACCTTTAACTGTGCCAAGGTCGAAAAAGTTTTACCCGCAAGGAGCTGCTCGCCGATATGCACAAGCCAATGGATATTACAATCAAGCAATGAGTGGAAATTTAAGTGTGATCTTGCAGAGGCTCGTCGCTGGGAAAATATTAATGACCATGACGGGCGATCAGATATCCCTTTCCGCGAGCGAACTGGTACAGTTGAGGGCCAAACTTGCTCAGTCCTGACGATCTCAAGCTTGTCCTTCAGCGCGACGGCCTATCCCGAGCCGACAAGGTCCTCCTCGTCATCGCGAGCTTGGGCCAACCAGTGAAGAACCCCGCCATCGTTGCGCAGGCACAGGAAGCCGGCTGTAACATGAAGACGTGGAACATCGCCGACGTGCTGACAAAGGCGAGGGATACAACTCTCAGGTTGCCCGGCGGCTATGAGGTGTCTGAGAAGGGCCATGCGCGTCTCGAAGAACTCGGCGTCAGCAAGCTCCCTACCGCCGCCGCAAAAGTCGCCCAGGATCTGCGCAAGCACTTGGCCTCGATTAAGGACGACACGACCCGCGCTTTCGTGGCCGAGGCCATCCAGTGCCACGAGGCGGCCCTTTACCGGTCGGCCATCGTCATGTCGTGGCTCGCCGCCGTTGGCGTGATGCACAACGAAGTGGTGACCAACCATCTGGCCGCTTTCAACACCGAGGCGAAGAAGGTCGATGGAAAGTGGAAGATCGCGGTGACCACGGACGATCTCGGGCGCATGAAGGAAAATGATTTCCTCGACCGCATCGCAGCCGTCGGGATGGTCGGGAAGAACGTAAAGGCGCAACTCGCGGCTGGCCTAAATCTGCGGAACGGATGTGGTCACCCGAACAGTCTGAAGGTCGGCGCTAACGCGGTAGCCGCCCACATTGAGATGCTTCTGCTCAACGTGTTCGATAAGTTCGCCACATGACGCGATTTCTATTTTCTGCTCTGCTCGCAACGGTTTTCGCAACCTCAGAGGAGACCATCCCTTACGTCGAAGTACGTTAGCCTAGCGAGAGTCATCCAGACTCAAGCGTGCGCCCGAAGCGCACATCACAAAACGTCCGCACCGGATCGAAATTGAATGCTCGAACGTCCACGGAGATCAAGGCCGCCCTCAGAACACAGCGCGCCACGAACCGCCTGCTGATAGGAGAGATCTCTCTTCTCGCCCCAAACGCTCCGGTCGCATCCCGCCCCGAACACCCTCGACGCCGTTCGCGATTTGGTCCAGGGAAGCGGAATGCAGAATGGCCCGCACGCGCAGCCCGCCGGGGACGGCGCTCAGACCTCCATCGCCGCCCGCGCCATGGGCGCCCTCCGGCGGGACGCCGCCAGCTATCTCGAAGGGCTCAACCCCGAGCAGCGCCGCGCCGTCGAGGCGACGGAGGGTCCGGTGCTGGTGCTGGCCGGGGCCGGCACCGGCAAGACCCGGGTGCTGACCACCCGGATCGCCCACCTGATCGCCACCGGCCGCGCCCGCCCGTTCGACATCCTGTCGGTGACCTTCACCAACAAGGCCGCCCGGGAGATGAAGCTCCGGATCGGCGCGCTGATCGGCCCGGCCGGCGAGGGCATGCCCTGGCTCGGCACCTTCCACGCCATCGGCACCAAGATCCTGCGCCGGCATGCCGAGCTGGTCGGGCTGAAATCGGACTTCACGATCCTCGGCACCGACGACCAGCTGCGCCTGATGAAGCAGGTGATCGCCGACCAGAACATCGACGAGAAGCGCTGGCCGGCCCGTGCGCTCGCCCACACCATCGACGGCTGGAAGAACCGCGGCCTCTCGCCCGAGCAGGTGCCGCCGGGCGAGGCCGCGTCCTTCGCGTTCGGCAAGGGCGGCGCGCTCTACACCGCCTACCAGGCCCGGCTCGCGACGCTGAACGCCGTCGATTTCGGCGATCTTTTGCTCCTGTGCCTCAAGCTCTGGCGCGAGAACCCGGACATCCTCGCCAATTACCAGGACCGGTTCCGCTACATCCTGGTGGACGAGTACCAAGACACCAACGTTGCCCAGTACCTGTGGCTGCGGCTGCTCGCGCAATCACGAAAAAACATCGCGTGCGTGGGCGACGACGACCAGTCGATCTACGGCTGGCGGGGCGCCGAGGTCGACAACATCCTGCGGTTCGAGCACGACTTTCCGGGCGCCGTGGTGGTGCGGCTGGAGCGCAACTACCGCTCCACCGGGCACATCCTGGCCGCCGCCTCGGGGCTGATCGCCAAGAACGAGAGCCGGCTCGGCAAGACCCTGCGCACCGAGGACGAGCCGGGCGAGCGCGTCACCGTGACCGGCGCCTGGGATTCCGAGGAGGAGGCGCGCCAGCTCGCCGAATCGATCGAATCCCTGCAGTCCAAGCAGCACCCCCTGTCGGAGATCGCCGTGCTGGTGCGGATCTCGGCGCAGATGCGCGAGATCGAGGACCGGTTCGTCCAGCTCGGGCTGCCCTACCGGGTGGTCGGCGGCCCGCGCTTCTACGAGCGGGCCGAGATCCGCGACGCGCTGGCCTACCTGCGCGTCACCATGAACGTCAGCGACGACCTCGCCTTCGAGCGGATCGTGAACACGCCCAAGCGCGGTCTCGGCGACGCGACCCTGCAGCAGCTCCACACCTTCGGCCGGGCCAACCGCCTGCCGCTGCGGATCGCCGCCCAGCGCCTGTGCGAGACCGACGAGCTCAAGCCCCGGGTCCGGGCCACCCTGCGGGCGCTCACCGAGAGTTTTTCGCGGTGGGCCCGGCTGGTGGAGACCCAGCCGCACAGCGAGGTCGCCCAGACCATCCTGGAGGAATCCGGCTACACCGAGATGTGGCAGAAGGACCGCTCCGCCGACGCCGCCGGCCGCCTGGAGAACCTGAAGGAATTCGTCCGCTCCATGGAAGAATTCCCCGACATGGCGGCCTTCCTGGAGCACGTCTCCCTGGTGATGGAAGCCTCCGAGGCCGAGGGCGCCGAGCGGGTGTCGCTCATGACGCTCCACGCCGCCAAGGGCCTGGAATTCGACACCGTGTTCCTGCCCGGCTGGGAGGACGGCCTGTTCCCCAACCAGCGGGCGCTCGACGAGAGCGGCCGGGCCGGCCTCGAAGAAGAGCGCCGCCTCGCCCATGTCGGCCTCACCCGGGCGCGCAAGCGCGCGAAGCTGTCGTTTGCGGTCAACCGGCGGATCCACGGCCTGTGGTCCTCCACCATCCCGTCCCGGTTCATCGACGAGTTGCCGGAATCGGCGGTCGACGTGGTCGAGGCGCCCGCACATTTCTCGGCCGGCGCCTCGCGGTTCGACCGCAACCCGACGCCGTTCGGATCGAGCTACGGCACGCCCGGCTGGCAGCGCGCCCAGGCCAACACCGCGGCCGGCGCCGGGAACCGGTCCGGCTTCGGCAGCGCGCCCGGCGGACGGTCCGGCGGCCCGCGCCAGATCGAGGGCGAATTGATCGCCAAGTCGAGCGGTACGCCGTCCGCGTTCCAGGACGGCCAGCGGGTCTTCCACATGAAGTTCGGCCCCGGGACCATCGCGGGCGTGGACGGCAACAAGCTCACCGTCGACTTCGACAAGGCCGGCCGGAAGATGGTCCTCGACAGCTTCATCCAGGCTGGAACGAGCTAGTCCCGCCGGCCGAGCCCGGACGTTCGGCTCGGCCGGCTTCACCCGTGCTGGCCTGCACATTCCCGCATCGCAGCCCGGATCCTTCTCGGCGGCAGGAGACGTCGCAGCGCGGCAGACGCGCGCTCTCCCTCCCCTCCTCTGCGGGCTTTCTCATTCACACATCGGCTTGCGAAAGCCGCGACGCGCCCCCTCTCCCGTGCGGGAGAGGGTTGGGGTGAGGGATGCGACCTCTCCGGAAAGACCTGATCCCTCACCCGGCTCTCTGCGAGAGCAGACCTCTCCCGCACGGGAGAGGGGACCCGCGCTCCATCCTGCGCCCGCGCTGCCGACACCGATGCGTGAATCCGGCAGCCCGCACGGGACAGGGGACCCGAGCCTTCAACGGCTCACGGAACAACCACAAACCCGTGTCGTCCGTGGCCACTCGGAAGAGGAGGGCGCCGTCCACCGGCCGATCTGTGACGGGAGCGCGGTCGTGCCGGATGCCGCGCCCGCCTGGATCCCCGGTCATCGGCCTGATGCAGTCCTGCCAGCACCGCGGCTTTTCGCGCGCCGCGGCACCGACCGTCACCCCCTGGTCACACCCCCCGAGCAAACGTCCCGTGCGAATCGCGTTGGTGCGCCGCTTGCACTGCGTATTCGACCCCGGGCGAGGCGGCGTGACGCTCTCCACAGGCGAATAGCACGGGGCGGAACCTTCGGCATGGCGCCGGAATTAGTTTCGGAATAGAGTAAGTCCGGGAGCACAAAGGTAAACGGCAGTTCATCGACAGATCCAGGTTGGCAAGTCCCGTTGGAGTGTTGATCCATGAAGCGACGCCGCACACGACTTGAACTGGTTGAAGACCGCACGCCCCGTGTTCACCGCACCCGCTTCGACGAAGAACGCAACCTCAGTCCGATCCAACCGCTCACCGACCGCCAGGCCGAATATCTCGACGCCCTGGCCAGCTCCGCCCAGGTGATCGTCCTCGGGCCCGCCGGCACCGGCAAGACCTACATCGCCGGGACCCGCGCCGCCGACCAGCTCCGGCAGCGCCGCATCTCCAAGGTCGTGATCACCCGCCCGAACGTGCCCTCGGGCCGCTCGCTCGGCTTCTTCCCCGGCACCCTGGAGGAGAAGATCGCCCCCTGGGTCGCCCCGCTGACCGAGGCCATGAAGGAGCGGATGGGCCAGGCCGCCTTCGAGATCGCGCTCAAGACCGGCGACATCGAGATCGTGCCGTTCGAGGTGATGCGCGGGCGCACCTTCAAGAACTGCCTGGTGATCCTCGACGAGGCGCAGAACACCACCACCGCCGAGATCAAGATGTTCCTGACCCGGATCGGCGACGACTGCCAGGTCATCATCAACGGCGACGTCTCTCAGACCGACCTGCGCGAGACCTCGGGCCTGCGCACGGTGATGCACCTGATCAAGAGCCGGATGATGCCGATCCCGGTGGTGGAGTTCACCCGCGACGACATCGTCCGCTCCGGGATCTGCGCCGAATGGGTGAAGGCGTTCGAGGAAACGAATCTCTAACCCAGAAGTTGATGGCGGCGGGTCCTCGCGGGCCCGCCGTGCCCTCACCGGCACGAGACGGCTCTCCGAACCTCCCGTCCGGGAGGATGAACCGGGCGCCATGCCCGGAGATCAGAACATTGGAGTCTCCTCGTGAGGAAACTGACTTTCGCCTTCGCGGTTCTCGCCTCGATCGGCGGCGCCGCTCTCGTCCAGCCGGCCAGCGCCGCCCCCGGCCTGCCCTCGGGGATCTCCGCACCTGAAACCGTCACGCAGGTCCGCATGCACCCGGTGGAGCGGCGGATGATGCACCGGCGCATGGAGCGCCGGATGATGCACCGGCACATGCACCGCAAGATGATGCATCGCCGGATGATGCGCCGCATGTGATCGCGATGGGCGGGGCCTTCGGGCCCCGCTTTCATGTCCGGCGCGCGTTCGCGTCGGGAACGCGTTTCCGGCGTTGCTCCGCACCCCGCGGATTCCTATCTCGTCACCTGAGAATCGCGCAGTCAGGCGGCCGATGCGGCAGCCGGCCGATCCGGGAGACCACGATGCCCCCCTCGAACCGACTGTTCGACGACCTCGCCCGCCTGATGACCGACGCGGCCGGCGCCGCCCAGGGCGTGCGCCGCGAGGCCGAGACCGTGGTCAAGGCCCAGGCCGAGCGCCTCGTGCGCGACCTCGACATCGCCTCCCGCGAGGAACTCGACGTGCTGCGCGACCTCGTGGCCAACCTGCGGGCCCAGAACGACGCGCTCACCGCCCGGGTGGCCGCCCTCGAGGCCAAATCCGGCACCGCCGCGGCCGGCGCGGCGGGGCTCAGCGAGGCGATCTGAGTCCGCACGGCAACGCTTCAGGCTTTTGCACAGGAAGCGCAGCCGACGATTTCGTTTCCTGTTCACCGAGCGTGACCTGCACTTTGTGTCGCGAGTCACGGCCGGTCTATAGTCGGGCATAGGGTGATTCGACGGCCGCCGGGCGATGTCCGCAGCGCTTTGACAGTCGATCGCGTCACCCCCGGCCCGTCTCCGACGGTCGTAGCAAGTTCTCGGAGTGTTCTCACACTCCTTCTCGCGTCCCCGTCACGTCGGGCTGGATCGATTCCGGGCCGTCCTTTTGGATCGTCATGCCGCTTCTCCACGTCGACTTCCACGACCCTGACCGGAACGAGCATCCGCTCGACGTCGTCGAGCGTCTGGCGTCCCTGCGCGACTGGATCTTCGACCGGGCCGAGACCGACGAGATGTCGATCACCAGCCCCGGCCGGTGGACCGACTACCATGTGGCGTTCACCTGGATCGAGGATGTCGAGGCCCTGCACGTGGCCTGCGCCTTCGACCTCAAGGTGCCGGAGCGGCAGCGGACCGAGGTGCTGCGCCTGATCGCGATGATCAACGAGCAGCTCTGGATCGGTCATTTCGACCTGTGGTCGAGCGACAGCGTGGTGATGTTCCGGCACGCGCTGCTGCTGGCGGGCGGCGCGGTGCCGACCCACCCGCAATGCTCCACCATGATGAAGACCGCCGTGGATGCCTGCGAGCGCTACTTCCAGGCGTTCCAGTTCGTGCTCTGGGCCGGCAAGAGCGCCCGCGAGGCGCTGGACGCCGTGCTGTTCGAGACCGAAGGCGAGGCGTGACGGCCGCCCCCGACGCCGCGCGGATGCCGCCGTCCCTGGTCCTGGCCGGGGCCGGCAAGATGGGCGGCGCGATGCTGGCGGGCTGGCTCGATTCCGGCCTCGATCCTCATGCCACCACCATCGTCGATCCGGTGCCGTCCCGCGAGATCGCGGACCTGTGCAGCGCCCGCGGGATCCGGCTGAACCCGGCGGAGGCCGAGCCCGGCGCCGTGCTGGTGCTGGCGATCAAGCCTCAGGGCCTGGAGGCGGCGGCGCCCGGCCTCGACCGGCTGGTCGGCCGCGACACGCTGCTGGTGTCGATCCTGGCGGGCAAGACCGTCGCGGACCTGCGCGCCCGGCTGCCCCGGGCCCGGGCCGTGGTGCGGGCCATGCCGAACCTCCCGGCCAGCATCGGCCGGGGCGCCACCGGCGCCTGCGCGAGCCCGGAGGTGACGCCGGCCCAGCGCGACGCGGCCGACGCGCTGTTCTCCGCCAACGGCGCGGTGGCGTGGCTCGCCGACGAGGCGCAGATCGACGCCGTGACCGCCGTGTCCGGCTCCGGGCCGGCCTACGTCTTCCTGCTGGCCGAGACCCTGGCCGAGGCCGGGATCGCCGCCGGGCTCGATCCGGACGTGGCTCGGACCCTGGCGCGGGCCACGGTCTCGGGGGCCGGGGCGCTCCTCGAAGCCAGCCCGGCCGAGGCCGCCGAGCTGCGCCGCAACGTCACCTCCCCGGGCGGCACCACGGCCGCGGCCCTCGACGTGCTGATGCGGCCGGACGGCCTGGCGCCGCTGATGCGCGAGGCCGTGGCGGCGGCCCGGCGCCGGGCCGCCGAGCTCGCCGGCTGACATCCGTGCGGCATCGCCGCGCGACGGCCCTGCCCATCGCCGCCGCCATCCCTAGATAGGGGCTCGACGACCGACAGGAGCGGGCGACAGACCCATGACCGAGACCAGAGCCCCGTCGAAGCGTACCCGCAAGGGCGCGAGCATCCCGCAGGATGGCGCGGCCCCGGACCAGGCCGGCCCGGCCGGCCCGGCGCCGGAGACCCAGGCGCATTCCGAATCTTCGCCGAAGCTGTCGCCCCGCGAGGCCGCGGTCGAGGCGCTGATGCGGCTCGCGGCCGAGCAGCCCTGGAACGACATCGAGATCGGCGACATCGCCCGCGAGGCGGGCCTGACGCTTGCGGAGCTGCGCGACCTGTTCCCCTCGAAGGGCGCGGTGCTCGGCGGCCTGACCCGGATCATCGACCGCAAGGTCCTGGAGGGCGACAGCGCCGGCCTCGAGGAGGAGCCGACCCGCGAGCGGCTGTTCGACGTGCTGATGCGCCGGCTCGACGCGATGACCCCCTACAAGCCGGCGCTGCGCCGGATCGCCTACGCGCTGCGCGGCGAGCCGCTGTCGATGCTGGCGCTCAACAGCGTGATGCTGAACTCGCACCGCTACATGCTGGCGGCGGCTGGGATCGACACCGAGGGGCCGCTGGGCCAGCTCAAGCTCCAGGGCGTGGTGATCGCGTTCGCCCGCGTCACCCGGGTCTGGCTCGACGACGAGGATCCCGCGCTCGCTCGGACGATGGCCAAGCTCGACAAGGAGATCCGCAACGGCGAGCGCCTCATGGAGCGCGCCGAGGATGCCCGACGGCTGACCGCGCCGTTGCGCGCGCTCGGCCGGTCCCTCCTCGACCGCCGCCCCCGGAGCCGGCGCGAGCCGGACGGCGACGAGACGGATCCCGCGGCGGCGATCTGACCGTTCGAATCGGGTGCCGCCTTCGGCGCCTGCGTCATCCCACCCCCGCCCCTCATCCTGCGCAAGGGGGAGGGGAAAAGCGCCTTCCTTCCAGAACCTTGGGGTTCGGGAGAGACGGGTGAATCCCGCAGCCCGAACGGAAGAGAGGATCTGAGCCGGATCCCTGCGGCCGGGTTGCCCGGCCCGATGCGGGGATCCGCAAGCGCCCCATCCTGGGGCGCCCGGCGACCGAAAAGCGCCCCGCCTCAGGCCGCCTGGATGTCCCGCAGGAAGCCGTCGACCTCCTGGCGGACCTTCTGGGACTGGCTGGCCAGCTGGGACGCCGCGTGCAGCACCTGCGTGGCGGCGCTGCCGGTCTCCCCGGAGGAGGCCAGCACCTGGGCGACGTTCGACGAGACGTCGCGGGTGCCGCGGGCGGCCTCGCCGGCGTTGCGCGAGATCTCGCTGGTCGCCGCGGTCTGCTGCACCACCGTGGAGGCGATCGCGCCGCTGATCTCGTTCACCGCCGTGATCGTGCGGGCGATCTGCTCGATCGCGGCGGCCGCCTGATGGGTGGCCGCCTGGATCGCCGCGATCTGGCCGCCGATCTCCTCGGTGGCCTTGGCGGTCTGGCCGGCCAGCTCCTTCACCTCCGAGGCCACGACGGCGAATCCCCGGCCCGCATCGCCGGCCCGCGCCGCCTCGATCGTGGCGTTCAAGGCCAGCAGGTTGGTCTGCCCGGCGATCCCCGAGATCGTCGTCACCGCCGCACCGATCTGCTCGGAGGCGAGCCGCAGGCTGGCCATGGCGGTGTTGGTGGCCTCGGCCTCGTGGGCCGCGTGGCCCGCGACCTCGTTCGAGCGGATCACCTGCCGCTCGATCTCCTGCAGCGACGCGACCATCTGCTCGGCGGCGGCCGCCACGGTCTGGACGTTGGTGGAGGCCTGCTCGGCGGCGGCGCTGGAGGCCACCGCCTGGGTGTTGGTGTCGTCGGCGACCTGGGTCATCGAGCGCGCCGTGGCATCGAGTTCCGTGGCGGCCCCGGTGACGACCTCGAGCGAGGCGGCGACGTTCTGCTGGAAGGCGCGGACCAGCTGGTCGACCCGCTCGGCCCGGCTCAGGCGGGTCGCCTGCTCGGCGGCCTGGGCGGCCTCCAGGTCGGCGCGGGCTATGGCGTTCTGCCGGAACACGTCCACCGCCTTGGCCATCTCGGCCATCTCGTCCCTGGCCCTCGGCGCCGGAACCTCGACAGCGGTGTCGCCCTCGGCGAGGCGCTTCATCGCGTCGGTCATGGCGGTGACCGGCCGGATGACGCTGCGGGCGATCAGGAAGGCCAGAAGACCACCGACCCCCACGGTCAGGCCGACCAGGCCGATCTGCCCCCGCTGAGCGCTCGCCACCGCGGCCGACGTCGTCGCCGAAATCTCGGCGACCTGGGACATCACCCTCGTGCGCGCCGTCTCGGCGTGCTGTTCGATCTTGTCGGTTTGCGACTTGATGCCAAGCTCGAAGGTCGCTTTGACGTTGCTCGCCGCGTCGTCATAGGCAGTGACGGTGCCGGCATAGGTATCCAGCGCTTTGGCGATGGCCGTGACCATCGGCATGAGTGTTGCGCCGCCCGTCTCGAACGCCCGCAAGGCGGCGCGGGTCTGCTCGACAGCCTCCGCGAAGACGGCCCGATCCTCCGGACGCAGTCTGATCGTGAGGCGCGCGGCGGCGAGCCGGGTCCGCAGCACGGCGTTCTCGACCGCCTGAACCCGATAGATCAATGCGTCGTCGCCACGGCCGCGCGCCTCGGCGATCAGTGCGTCGGCGAAGCGCGTGAGCTGATCCCCGCCCGCAAACATGGCGGTTCTGGTTTCGGTCAACGTCGAGCCGGCCGCCGCGAGTCGCTCCAGTCCCGGCTTCAGGGCCCGCGCCTCGTCGCGGATCTCACCGTAGATCCTGCGCCGCTCTTCACTCGGGGTCGCCACGAGGTGGTTGATGCTCGCGGCCTCGATCGCTTGGCGCATCTGCTCGATCGCGGCGACCTGCGCGGGATCCGACTCGAAGCGGTACTTCTCTGCGGCGCCGGTCAGGCGGAGGGCGAGGTTGCTGATCGCGAGGATCGACCGCGAACCTTGGTCTAGACGAGAGCGCGCGTCGTAATACCCATCGATCGTGCTCTGCTGATGAAGCGAGAAGGCACCTATGCCGGCAGCGATCAGCACAAGCATCGCAAAGCCGGCATAGAGCCGGTGGCGGATTCCCAAGGTCACAGGCGTACAACTTTCATTGATGCGTACCATCGATGGGCACGGCACCCATAAAAATCGGTCGAATGACATTCATGTGTCAAGATTAATTCGCAAATCATGATAATAATTAAAAGATAAATTATCAACATCTGATACTGGCGGGCCAATCATGCTTTGTGATGCGCCCCACATTCTCCAAATGCATGTTCGATGCGTTCGTGATTTGATAAAAGAAAATCATTATCTTTCTGATCCGGGTTCTTTCCGAAACCAGATGAAACTTATCGATACATCGGGAACAGCGAGCTGAATTATCTGGTCTCCAAATGCATAGCCAGGAAACTTTACGGGCCAGGTGTCGGCGATAAGCAGACGAACCAGGATGGCACGGGGTCAGCTTTTCGTGGTGACGACCGGTGCATCGCCGGCGCGCTCCCCGGAATCCGGGGGTACGGCACCCGCCCCGGACGACATCCCGGCGCGCGGAATGGTGAGCGATTCGACGGGCGGCGGAACCTCCCGACATCCACGCCGCGCCAGGTCAGGCAACAAGTCTAGGGGGTACCGGACTCGCGAATCGGCCGGCGGGATACAGGCCCGTCAGGCCGCGCGGTTGGCCAGCGCCTCGCGCATCAGGCTCGCGACCATCCCGTCCTGGAACTGCTCGCGCTGGATGAACAGGGCGTCGGGAACCAGCACCGAGGCTTCCTGCGCCGGCGGGTCGAACGGATCGCTGGACAGGACGATGCGCAGGCCCGGGCGCAGGGCCCGCGCCTCGACCGCGAGCTGCGCGCAGCACAGGCCGCCGCCCTGCAGGGCCGCATCCACCACCATCACGTCCACGGGCAGCCCGAGGGCCAGCACCGTCATGGCGTCGACGCCCCGGTCGCAGGCGGTCACCTGATAGCCCAGCATCCGGATCTCGGTGGAGATCTCGTCGCGCCAGCGCTTGTGGCGGCCGACGACCAGCACCTGGATCCGGTAGCAGACGCCCTGGGGCAGCCTGCCGGAGGCCGTCTCGACGTCGGTTGTGGGCATCGTCCGCACTCGACCTCGCTCTGGCATTGCGATGCACCATGCTATGCCGGGAACCGAGCCTCGCGCAAGTCTGCCGCCGCGAAGACGCCGCATTCGGCGGCGGCGCTGCCCAAAGCGCGTGCAGCCTCACAGTTGAGCAGCACACGTGCTGAGGCCGCCGACGCGGCCCGCCGCCCCACGCGGCGGCGGCGTACGGTTGACGGCCCCGGGGTCGCGCGGGCAACACCGGGCCGCCGCGGGACGCCCCGCGCGCTGCCGGAGCTTTGAGTCGATGTCGTCCGCGAAATCCCCGCCCGTCTCTCCGCTGGCGCCGCGCGCGGTGCCGGAGCTGCCGCCGCTCCCGGGCGTGCGGATCGCCACCGCCCAGGCCGGCATCCGCTACAGCGGCCGGACCGACGTGCTCTACGTCGACCTCGCCGCCGGCACCCGCGCGGCCGGGGTGTTCACCCGCTCGAAATGCCCGTCGGCGCCGGTGGATTGGTGCCGCGAGGCCCTGGCCCACGGCCCGGCCCGGGCGCTGGTGGTCAATTCGGGCAACGCCAACGCGTTCACGGGCCGGCTCGGCCGGGAGGCGGTGGCCAAGACCGTCCAGATCGCCGCGCAGGCGGCCGGCTGCGGCGACCGGGAGGTCTACATCGCCTCCACGGGGGTGATCGGCGAGCCGCTGCCGGCCGAGCGCTTCGAGGGCGTGCTGGCCGACTGCGCCGCCCGGGCCACGGACGGCCCGGCCGCCTGGGCCGAGGCGGCCCGGGCGATCATGACCACCGACACCTTCCCTAAGCTCGCGACCCGCACCGCCGAGATCGCCGGCGTGCGCGTCACCATCAACGGCATCGCCAAGGGCGCCGGCATGATCGCCCCCGACATGGCGACCATGCTGGCCTTCGTGTTCACCGACGCCGCCCTGCCCCAGGCCGCGCTCCAGGCGCTGCTGAGCGCGGGCACCAAGACCAGCTTCAACTGCGTGACGGTGGACGGCGACACCTCGACCTCCGACACCCTGCTGCTGTTCTCCACCGCCCAGGCCGGCAACGCCGAGATCGCCGACGCGGCCGACCCGCGTCTGACCGGCTTCAAGGCGGCGCTCGACGGCCTGCTGATCGAGCTGGCCCAGCTCGTCGCCAAGGACGGCGAGGGCGCGCGCAAGTTCGTCACCGTGCGGGTCACGGGCGCCGAGAGCGACGCCTCCGCCCACCGGATCGCCATGTCGATCGCCAACTCGCCGCTGGTGAAGACCGCGGTGGCCGGCGAGGACGCCAATTGGGGCCGGGTGGTGATGGCGGTGGGCAAGGCCGGCGAGCCCGCCGACCGGGACCGGCTCGCGATCTGGTTCGGCGACGTGCGCGTGGCCGTCCAGGGCGCCCGCGACCCGGATTACAGCGAGGACGCCGCCAGCGCGGTGATGCGCGAGCCGGAGATCGGCATCCGGGTCGATCTCGGGTTGGGCGAGGGCCAGGCCCGCGTCTGGACCTGCGACCTGACCAAGGCCTACATCGAGATCAACGGGGATTACCGCTCGTGAGGGCCGGCCTCGCCGGCCTTCTCCTGCTCGCCCTGCTGCCCGCCCGGGCGCATGCCGACGATGACGCGTGCAAGCGCCGCATCAGCGTCGTCGGGCACGCCGCGGAGGCGCGGGCGCCGGACTTCGCCGAGGTCACGGTCGGGATCGAGGCCCGGGGCGCGACCCCGGCGGCCGCCCTCGACGCGGCCTCGAAGGCGGTGGCCGGCGTCTCGGCGCAGGCGCGGGCGCTCGGCGTGCCGCCGGCCGACATCGGCACCGCCGCGGTGACGCTCCAGGCCGGCGCGCGCTCGGTGACCCGGCCGGGCGGCCTCGTCACCGAGGAGCCCGACGGCTACCGCGCCGGCAACACCGTGACCGTCCGCCTGGCCGACATGGACCGCCTCGGCGACCTGCTGCGCCAGGCGCTCGATGCGGGCGCGAACCGGATCGACGGGGTGAGCTTCGGCCTGCGCGAGCCCGACAAGGCCGAGGCGGCCCTCCAGATCGCCGCCGCGCGCGATGCCCGGACCCGGGCCGAGGCCCTGGCCGAGGCGCTCGGCGCCAAGCTCGGGCCGGTCTGCGCGCTCACCACCACGGGTGGGGCGGTCCCGCCGCCGCCGGTCTTCAGCCGGGCGCTGGCGGCGCCGATGGCGGCCAAGGGCCGGCGCGTCCCGATCGAGGCCGGCACGATCCAGCTCTCCTCCGAGGTCTCGGCCACCTTCGCGGTGGCGCCGTGAGCGGGCCCGGGACGCCCGCCCTGCGCCTGTTGCTGGTGGTCGCGGTGGCGCTGGTCGACGTCGACGGCCGGATCCTGGTGAGCGAGCGCCCGGCGGGCAAGCAGCTCGCCGGCCTGTGGGAGTTCCCCGGCGGCAAGGTCGAGGCCGGCGAGCGCCCGGAGGAGACCCTGATCCGGGAGCTATCCGAGGAACTCGGCATCCGGGTCGAGGAGCCGTGCCTGGCGCCCCTGACCTTCGCCAGCCACGCCTATCCGGACTTCCACCTGCTGATGCCGCTCTACGTCTGCCGGCGCTGGTCGGGCACCCCGCGCCCGATGGAGGGCCAGGCGCTCAAATGGGTCCGCCCGAAGGCCCTGCGCGACCTCGCCATGCCCCCGGCCGACACGCCGCTGATCCCGTTCCTGGTGGAACTGTTGGGGAGTTGAGGCGGGCTCGAGATGGAGGGCTATCGCCGTCCTTGCACACTGCAAAGCGGTGACGGCGCGGGATAGCCGGTCCGTACAGGGCGCGCGCCTCCTCCCCCTCTGCGGGCTACTGGCTACACAGATTTGCGGAGACCCGGCGCCGGGACTCGGCGCGGGTCCCCTCTCCCGGGCGGGCTACTGGATTCACCCATCGGGCTGGGCGACACGCGGGCAGGTGAGGCGCAGGTCCCCTCTCCCGTGCGGGAGAGGGACAGGGTGAGGGATGCGACCTCTCCGGATAAACCTGGTCCCTCACCCCAGCCCTCTCCCGCACGGGAGAGGGGGCGCGTCGAGCCTCGCTCAACGCGTTGTGTGAACATCGTAGCCCGTGCGGGAGAGGGGCACGTCGCGCCGCTTCGTCGGCGGCGGTGTTCAACGGAGATATGTGAATCCTCGTAGCCCGCGAGGGGGGAAGGGAGAGGCGGGCGTGTCGGGCTGCCGTCCTCATCCGCCGACGGGGTGCGGAGTGGCGAACATGCCGCCACTCCGGGCCTATCGGGGCGCCGACATCCAAAATTTCACAGCGCCAGAATCCCCTCCACCACCTCCTGCACGG